>JAUXFM010000080.1 GCA_030622955.1 Lentisphaerales bacterium | reverse complement strand
GTATCCGCAACTTATCAAACCCTCGCGGGCTGAGTCAATATATATATTGTGTGTCCCTTATCTTTTATCTTGCTTATCTTGTTCACGACATTTGTGAATCAGTCGTGAATCCAGACAGGACTGGACCATGCCTGTGCGCCTGATTCGCAAGTTACTCTTACATAGTAATAGATAAAACTGTTCAAGTGGTGCGATTTGATCTTTAACTTGCTCAGGTCCTCTTTATCCTCATATGTAAGGCGAGTATTCCAAGAATGCGGGGTGACCGTGCGAATGGTCTTCCCATTTCTCACGAGCTCTATCCTGGCAATATCAGACTTAGCAGCAACCAGCACATCGATTCTCGGTGGAGTCGTCAGGTCTGCAAACTGCAGTTCTTCTCCAAATGCATGTCCGGCTATGGATCCATGCATAACGATCCGTTCGAGACTTGCCGCATAACACTGCCTGTGCCGAATCGCCTCGAAAACCGACTGGCGGGTGAGTTCATTGCAGCGGACCGCCGTAAGCCCTGGAAGTCGGTCAATGTGGTTTGGTTCGTCTCCGTCACCGGAAGGCATGGTTGCGTGTGAGTCTGTTCCGGCAATGAAACCCAGCTTCATGCCGCGATCCAGCAGATTCGTTGCATAGCTTGGGCCGTCATGAATCTTCTTAAGTGGATTTGGATTTCCACGGTATTCCGAAGTTCCCCACTTTGAATGTATTTCGATTACGGGCATAGCATCAGGGCCGGGATAAATCTCATCTGAGATTTCGCCGTGCTTTCCCGTTCGTGTTGTGTGGTGAGGTACGGCGAAGAACTCGTCCGGCTGCAGTTTGCCTGCCAACTTGCTGCAGAGTGTCTTGATGGTGCCATCTTCATACTCGTCTATAAACATGTCGGGAAATCTAGACATGTAAACATTGTTGTCGCCACCCGAGCCGCCCTTGAGACTTGCTTCGTATGCCGGAAGTGTAACAAAACCCGGAGGGTCATCGTAAAGGTTCGCTACTGTCCGCTGCTCCTTCCACTTAGAGAAATCGCATCGTCCATTCGAAACGTGATCAGCAGCAGCGACCCAGTCCAGTGCGGTCAAATGGCGAGCGGCAGTGAAACAGAAATTGAGAGATCGGCACTTATCAGCATGGCAATTTGATAAGATGGTATGCACATGCGGATCACCCCAGTAGATCCCCGGCACGTTTTCTGACGTGCAGAGGGTCGGGTTTGAATGTGCTTGCAAGCGGTCGCTGCTTGCGCTCAGCCGAAACACACCCTCATTTGACAGTTGAATGCCTTTTAGACAACCCACCGCAGGAATACCCTGACGAAAAGTTATGTGGATGGCGGCCTGTTCCGGCAACGCCACTTCCACACCACTGTTACATTCCAGGGATGGATAGCCATTGTCATCAAGAACCGCAATGCGGACCTCAAATGGTTTGGATGGCCTTATTACCGATGGGATAACAATGCTCAGCGCGACTGACACTCCTCCCGGCGTTTCCTGTGAGAGAACCTTCTGTTGCAAAGCCGATGGATAGATTGTGCCTGGTTTCATTCTTCTTTACTTTCGAACGCTTGCCCTCAGCTTCAAAATGGGACGCGCAAGGCGCGGGTCATTTTGTAAGCTGCAGGTCGTTGTTGGGGCTCCTCGTCTGGTTCAGTCACAGCTTGAATTCCGGTTCACCACGCTCTGCGATGGGAGTCTTGATCGTCTTCTCGATATGATTCCGCAAGACTCGTATCTTCTGCCGGAAGGGCTCCATGTCCACTTCCTCAATCATGTTCCACCAGTCCAGATAGTCCTCTGGATCCTCTTCTATCTCCTTCACGTCGGACAGGATGCCTTGAAGGTACGCGTCTTCGCTCCGGTACTGACTGCAGGCGGCACCCAGTTCTGATGAGAGCGTGTGGACGGCATCGTCTGCAAGGCGAATGCAGTCACGAGCCATGGGCGTCAGATAATCCGTGTCCATCTTCTCCTCTGCCCCAACGTTGTATAGGTACATGTGTATAAAACACGGGCTGATCTTACATAAACAGCCAGTTCTTGGATACTGACACCGCAACGGAAAGCGGTCAAGCCGAGAGCCATTGGTCAGGCCGCGGCATCAAAAACCCCTAAAACAGCAGTGAATCAACACTTGACTACATAACGGAACCATGGTTCACTTTGCAGAGTGTCAGGTGATATGTACACGTGTACATATCACGGTGGATGAAAGAAAAGGCAATGAAATCAGTGCAAAGAGAGCTTGAGTCATACCTCTCGCGGTTCGGGGAATATATGCTGAGACGAAAACTTGTACCTGAGAGGAATGCCAAATTCTACGTATACTGGGTCCGAATGTTCTTTTCGCGTGAGCCCTCGAACCCGGGATCAAATCTGTCTGAGCGGATCGCTATCTTCATCGAAGAGTTGCAAACCCAGAGGAAAGAAGAATGGCAAGTGCATCAGGCAGAACACGCTGTCCGCATATATTTAAGGGTCTAGTTCATATCCTTCGGGATAAGAAAACTCAAAGGTCTGCGTAACCCCCTGGCTGTTATACCCAACATGACCATAGCCCTCTTTATAGAGGAAAGCTCTTATCACAACAGGAAGGTTTTGCCATGGAGAATGAACAGAAACCTATTCAACACCCGCCACATCATTTGAACAGGCTTCCCTTGCTGTTCGCAGGATGATAAACTGGGCTCACTTAACTGTATCTAAAGAAGGCTGGAGGTAGCTTTGCGTCAATCTGCCAGGTTACTGGTTATGCTGCTGGTCATTATGACAATCACCGGCTGTGGAGACGTCGCCGATGTCGATCTTTCCTCGGAATGGAATTTGCTCTGCAGGGTCGGCGGCCGACTGAGGGGTGACCACCTGTGGCGGGCTGACGGGCTCCACGAAGAATCCGTGCTGCAAGAGGCAAAGTGGCAGTCTTTCCTGTCGAACAAACCCAGCAACCTCGTACCTTTCCTAGCCAGCAGGATCGATTCAAAACGCAAGACTCAGGTGCATGCATGCCCATGGGGAAATGCTTCCGAAGGAGAACTCGCTGTCTACATATGTCAGCATTCCATCAAGAAGAACTGGTATGAACTGAAAACCGATTCTAAGAACCTGCGCCGCTACTCCCGCAAATCCAACAGGGCAACGGCCAACGTGATCCCGTTCCTGCTTGCAGATGCCTCGGCACGTGAAGAGCTTAAGAGATGCCTTATCAATGCTGCGAAGTCTACCGAACAATAGCCTGCCATATTTTCAAGCAGGCGTTTCCCACGTAATGGTCGTCCGAGCTGTTGTTCCTCTCGTGATATGAGAGGTGCCTGTTTCTCGCGAAGTACTTTCTCAACAGGTTAGAGCGTCCCTCCGTCGCCTTCCTGGCAATAGGAAACAAACAGGTTTCAAAAGAACCGTTCTTCAGGCGAGTGGTCAGATCTGATAGATCAATCCGATCCGACCAATCTCTTCGGCGCTTCTTTCGCACCACACCGTCTCAACTTTCAGTGCTAGATTCCCACCTTTAAACTTGATCGAAGGTTGCAAGTTGAACAAGAAAATGGGTGCTATACCTGCTAGCGGGTAGGCCTACCAAGAACTGCTCTGCTAGACGGAAGTTATGCCTTCACGAATCGCGTATTTTGTCAGCTCAGCAGTGCTGTGTATGTTCAGCTTCTTCTTGATCTGCTTGCGATGGGTTTCAACAGTGTTGAAGCTCAGGCCAAGGCATTCAGCTATCTGCTTGGCCGAGCGGCCATCGGCTATATGCCCAAGTATCTCTCCCTGCCGGCGTGTCAGAACCGGCTCGCTGCTCTTTGCAACCTTCTGACTGTCCCAGGAACTTTCGTCGAGAATCATTGTTGCGATGCCCTTGCTCATGTAGGAACCGCCGGACATGACCATCCTGATAGCTTCAGTAAGCTCCATGAATGCACAGTCCTTGAGGAGAAAGCCGGAAACTCCTGCCTTGAGCGTTTCGACAACCAATCTCTTCTCCGCATGCATTGAGAGTGCCATGACCTTGATTGCAGGATTATCGGCCAATATCTGCCGCGTAGCATGGATTCCGTTCAATTCCGGCATACTGATATCCATGAGGATCAGGCCGGGATTACGTGTCTGGGCGAGCTTCACCGCCTCCCTCCCATTCTCGGCCTGCCCCACAATCTCCACATCTTTCTCCTTCTCCAACAGCGAGCACAAACCGTCACGGACTATCCTGTGATCATCAGCCAGTAGTATTCTCGTAGTCATTTGCTATCTCCATGTTGTTAAGAATCCCGGACCGACCGGCACTGCACAAGCAACAGCCAAGGCCGTCCCGGCTCGCACAGGCTGTTGGAAACATATCGGAACAATGGCACTTCTAAATCCCCTACACCTGCGGCACCGAAATTGTCACAGTCGTTCCCTGCCCATCTTTGGACGCAACATCTATTCGCCCGCCAAAAGCTTTCAACCTGCGCCGAATGGCAAAGAGACCGAACCCGCCGTCATTGGAAGCACTGCGATCTCCGAGCTTCCTGTCAATGTCAAAACCCACGCCATCGTCAGCTACTTCAACAGTGACATTGCACCGCCTCTCCTCTAGAACCATTCTCACCTCTTTTGCATTCGCATGCTTCACAGCGTTGAGAACAAGTTCCCGTGCCGCACGAAACATGAAGATCTGCATCTCGTGACTCAGGGCTGCCGGATCTCCCGCATCATCAAAATGGACCTGGATCCCGTGCGCCTCCTGGATATGATCTGAAAGACCATCAAGAGCCGCCGCGAGTCCGAGCTCATAGAGACTTGGGGGACAGACCTGGAATATCAATGAACGGATCTGCTTTATCGTCTCCACGACAAGTTTGCGGACACCATCAAGTTCGTCACTACTTTCCACGCAGGATACCCCCTGCGCAAGCGCATCCAATCCCATCTTGACCATTGCCATCGACTGACCCACTGAATCGTGCAAGTCAGAGGCAAGCTGCCGTCGCTCCTGCTCCTCTGCACGGATCAGTTCCATTTCAAGCAGCCTATTTCTCTGCCTGAGCCGGTAGTGACTCACCGCTTTCTCAACAGGAAGATATACCACGTCAGGCTCTTCAATGGGTTTCAGGATGTAGTCCTGCGCACCGAGCTTGAGCGCTTCAATCGCCGGTTCAATACTATCGTAACCGGTAAGTAGAATCACGGGAAACTCCGGCATCTTCTTGCGGATCTGCCCGAGCAGTCCGACACCGCTCATTTCTGGCAGCCTGATGTCGGTAACAACAACATCGAATAGATCGGGATTTATCCTCTCCCAGGCTTCTTCGGCAGAAACCACCAGATCGACAACAACACCTCTCTCCTCGAGCATGTCTTTGAGTGCATCGCCCGTGAGTTCATCATCCTCGACCAACAGCATTCTTATAGGCCTGACATCATCCCAATCCATTGTCAATTCCTCGTCCCGGCTTTCTTCCAATATCGTGGCATTATAGCCAATCTCACCTCCATGAATAGCTTGAATCGACGGGAATTCTTCTTGTACAAAATCGTGCATTGCATCAACCTGCTCATGCAAAGGGGTGGAGGCGAAGAGCTGACGCATTTGCTCTTGGATATTTTGCCACCCACCCCGACAACAAATGTGCATATAGTAAGTCAGCGTGATTGGAGATGAATGGATCGGTTCCTCTTATTAGTGGTTGGCGGAATTTCACTGGCCCTACTCAATGGCTGTGGCACATCCGTAGAACCACTGACTCCTGCGCATGGCAAACTGCAATATCCGCACGATGAGCTGGCGGCCTTGGCCACGCGGGCAGCGAACGATCTCTGCAACAGACTGGCGACATCTCAGAACCGTTGTCCAGCCTTGATTTTTATCTCGATCCGCAACGAATCAGGCACTTCGGTCAACATAGAAAAACTGACGAAACAGTTGGCCACTCAACTCAGGAAGGGCAAGGTCAGATTGCTCGACCATCGCTCACCAAGCGCCAAGGTTCCGGATGTTGAGGAGCTGGCATCTCTTGGCAAGGGGGCAGGCGCCGATTACATTATTACTGGGTTCCTGGTCGCTTACGACAGCAAGTATGGCAGGACCTCAAAAGGTCTGAAAAGAGATGTCGCGCGGTATCGACTGGTACTGGAAGCCGTGGACTGTGATTCATCCCTGGTCGCAACAAGGGTCAGGACCCCCTGACTCATTCCTATGCTTTCAGCACAAGGCCGAGTATCAACCAGGCCGCCAGCGCAACAAGAATGATAAGCAATACGGCCCTATTCCGCTGTGATCTTCTCTCTGCACGAAGCGGTTGGGTCGCCTGCAGCCCATCACTGAGGAAATAGCTTGCGAACCGCTTGTCCCTGGGGGTGAAACCGTCATCGTCAAGCCCCTGGCTGCCATCAGGCTCAGCTGGCATGTCATCAAGAACATCCTCCAGCTCAGGCGAATGCTCCTCTTTCGCAAGAACAGACTTCTCTATTCTCAGTTCATCCCCTGATCTCCTGTCGCTGCACAAACGAGGCGAAACGAAACCGCCAGGATCCTCATCCAGCGCCTTGGACAGTGAGTCAATGTCCTTGTCGATAAGGCCAAGCTCCTTGCTGACCTTTTTCAGTCGCTTATCAACATTGAAGTTTTTCTTGGAGAATAGATCCATGCTTGCACTCCAGCTACGAACTCAACATGTCACGATGAAGAACAATCCACAGTTCACACCATTTGCATGATGATCAAGTATGCCAGGACAACGATCGCTATGATGACAACAGGCATACTGAGCGCGATGCCGACCTTGACCCAGTATCCAAAGCCAACATCGATCAGGCCCCTGCCACCAGCCTCATGTGTCGTAAATGGCCGAAGCTCTCCCGTCGCACCTTTACCATCTTTGAGGACATCAATACGGGACGCTGCCTTGTTGTATTCCATCCTCGCGTTGTCAATAAGAACAAGTGCTTTATCAAGCTCCTCGCGGAAATTCTTATCTGACCATTTTTCATCATTTATGGCTTTCAGCTCCGACAACAAGTCCTTGAACTTGACGTTGGTCAGTCCGAGAAGCTCCAACAGTCTGCTGGTTTCTGTTTCCTGTTTCTGCAGGATCACGAAGCCCTGCGCGAGGCGTTCTATCATATTGCGCTTGCCCTGCTCATACTCGTCCTGCTTGCGTGAAATGTCTTCCAGGTCCGTTCGCTCTCGCTCAAGATCGTTTTGTCTTCTCCGCAGCCGTTCGATCTCCTCTACGGCCGACGCCACCTGCGCGTTGACCTGCTCCTTCTTCTGGCCCATAGTCTGCGATTCAAGCTGGTCGTCAACTTCCGCCGTCAATGCCTCAGATTCCTGCTGCTTCTTCTCGGCAGGTCCTGAAGTGAGATCGTCATCAAAGAAATCTGTTTCTGCCATCATTCACCTCCAACAAGTATAATCAATATCTTGTCTGATTTCTTACCACGAAAGCGGCGCAGAGACAAGTACTCAGCAGGTAATGCCCCCGGGAACAATCCGACAGCCCCGCTAAGCCCACATCACTTACCGGGGACATCAGGGCCCTGGAGCCTGAATAACGTGCGGAACCCGATGGTATCCCGCCGCTGATCCCATTCCGGGACTTGGATGCCAATGGCATTGGCTTGCATGCCAACAAAGGCATTAGGCATCAATTTCACATAGGGAATCTGCGGTGGTCCGTTCAAACCTGGATGCCCGAATTCCTCCCAACGGGAGTCGTCAAAATCACGGGATGCCCATGCACCAATGGGGTTTCTCGCCCATTTCCAGTCTGGCCGACTGACGAAATCGCCGGAATGTGTCCTGAGACAGACCTGGATCCATGGCACCCGTCTGCGCCACTGTGCCCGTACGGACATAATATGATCGCCTGCTGCCAGATTCACTGGTTTGACAATCAATCGTTCCGGATGATCCACCTTCATTGCCAGCTTCCCATCAATAACAATATCAGTGCCCGCATTGCAGTAAGCGCCCAGAAGTGCGTTATTCGGGGATTCGTGAAACCAAAGCAGCAGTTTTGCTTCGGCAATGGCTGCCTCATTCGTGCTGTCGGCGACAAAATCCTCGTACTTCTTCTTCACCGCATCGAAACCATGCAGTTTCTCCTCATAGGCGATGGCCCTCAGCCGCAGAAGCTCGCCCTGTGGCATTTCCGGGTTCCTGGCAAGGAAATCCAGCGTCAGCCCAAGCGCACCTTCATAATCACCCAGCCGCTCATGATTAATAATCTCAGACAAAATGGTCACTGCTGCGAACTGGTCGACAGGCAGACTCCGCTCATTCCTCTTCCCCAGACTGCTTGCTGCGGCAACCGGTGTTGCCATGTAATAGTAAGCAACGCTCTCCATCCAACCCTTGCTAGCCTGACCAGGGCCCCGCTCAAACTGCATCGCAATTGACTTTTCGAAAGACTGTGGATCGTTGGGATGCAGACGATACTGCACCGCCCTGAAAGGCACTCTGAACGTAAGACCGTGAAACGGACGGACAAGAACGTTGTTATAGTACCAACCGCCATTGAAGTAATCCTCTAACCCGGTACCATGCCAGCGTGGAAATGACTCACCATCTACTACTATGGTTTCGTCACCCTCCAAAATCCACCAACTCTGGTCTACTCCTGTAACGCCAAGGATACAGCCAACATATTTGCCCCGCCCACTGGCGATCACAATAGGATGCGGCCTGCCCACATCGGCAGGGCCGGTCTTGTGCCAACAGGAGTGAAAATAGCCATGCCTGACAGCCCATTCGTCGAGCTTCCTCACACGTGAGACCACCTTAACGGGAAGCTGTTCAACCCCATCATGCTTGAAGCTGATCTTTGCAGAGGTCTTGAACGGCATTGGGAAACAACAGCGGAATCTGTTCCCGCTCATACCCATGTACATTGAGTTAAATCGGGTCCTGCGCCAGAAACTGCCAAAGAAATCACCCAGCGGCACCTCAACGCTCTTCTCTCCACACCCATCCCACTCGATTTGAAGGATCACATCTCTCAACATTGCTTCTCGCCGATCTGGTGCACTGATCTTCGAGAAATCAGGCACTATCTCCAACACAGAGATCTCGCCCGGCCCCTCAATCATCTTGCATTCTGTAATCTTTCCAGGCGCAAGGATCAGATCATTGAGAACATTCTCACCCGGCTTGGCAATCCACTGTTCGCCGGCTGACTCCCATTTGCCCCGCAACTCGTCTATCAGGTCGCGATCACTGGCTGTCAGCATTTTGGGATAGCTGGCAACAGGTTGATCTTTTGGCAATGAGGTGTGGTTGATCTGGTAGAAAAGCCGAGGCCAGCCACCCTCCTTAAACCCACCTTTCTGCGTCATAACCACCAATTTCCGCGCATAGGAGATGGGGACCAGCGAATACCAGCAATACTGCTCACGCCCTCCGCACAGCTCATCCATAGTGGTGTCTATCCTCGGCTCTTTCTCCCCGTCGAAATAGAACCGGACTCTGTGCGTCCCTTTCTCAGCACCGGTAAACCAAAAACGGGTGATGTATCCAGGCCCCTCGATATCCGCAAGAACCCACCAACCTTTGGGCCCGGTACGGACATAGTTGTTGTAGTCATCATTGCCACCCGTTCGATCATATGATGTAATAATAGACGATGGCGGAAGATCCATGCGTGCGATCCGATCCGGATCAAGAAGCTCCTCGCACAGTGACCGCCATGGTTTTGCATTCGGATCTTCGACAGGCCCGCCACAACCACAGATTAACGCCACAACAGCGACCGAAAACAGCATTCTCTTCACAGATGGCAAGTTCATACAGCACCTCGATTACGTCCGATCACGGTACCAGCAGAACCTTTTTCTCGCAAGACGCAAAAATCCCATTCACAAGATCAGTGCCATTTGTTACCGTTCGAATTCATAAGCGAGGATGATCGAATGGCACATGGCATTTACGACAAGCTCTGGCAGGTATTCAACAAAATTCCAGAGGGCCCTTTCAAGATGAACATACGCCTGTGGCTGGCTGCAACGCGCATCCTCCCCCACTTCATCACTAAGATGAGTCCCATCCGGGCCAGCACGTTCAAGCATATGCCTCAACCCGGCGATGTTGTTGTTGATGGTGGAGCGTTCCCCGGGGATTTCACGATCTTCGCATCAAAAAAGGTTGGCGCTGAAGGCAGGGTCCTCACTTTTGAACCTAATCCTCAGAATTTTGAAATGCTCAAGTCCCACGTTGAGCGGATCGGACTCAGCAATGTCCTGCTCCTGAACAAGGGTCTATGGAGTTCAAATTGCCAGATGAAGATGGCCGCCGAGGGTGTTGACGCCCATCTCACCAGCAAGGGCACTGTCCCCGTTCAACTGGTCACACTTGATTCAGAATTGCAGCGGCTTGCGATTGACCACGTCGATTTCATCAAAATGGATATTGAAGGGGCCGAAGTGGAAGCGCTCAAAGGGGCCACTGGCATTCTTCGGAGGCATCCCGCAAAACTCGCGGTAGGTTCCTACCACGAGCACGAGGGGGTGCCTACAAAGGAAGGGGTCGCACAGATCCTGAAAGAACTCGGCTACAGCTTCGTGAACGATTATCCGCATCGGCCCAATACGTATGCCTGGAAAGAGTCGTCAGAAGCAGCTAGAACTCAGAAAAAGTGTTGATCGATTGCGTCAGGCCCTTCGACCGACTCAGGACGGGTAGCGCGCGATCGCCGAGCGCGCCGCAGTTCTTAATCTAAACCATGACCAGAACGGGGTTGAGACTATGAGTCGTTTTCAATCTTAGACATTCACAACCAATAATGTTAACCTTTGGATCATGAAAATACTCGTCACAGGTGGTGCAGGATTTCTTGGCAGCGTTGCCGTCCCGCAGCTTCTGTCCGACGGACATCAGGTCCGGGTACTCGACTCACTCATGTTCAACCAGATCGGACCTCTCGCGCTCTACATCAACCCCGACTTCGAGTTCATCAAGGGCGACATGAGAGACAACGAGACGGTGAAACGAGCTCTCGACGGCGTCGATTTCGTTATAAACCTCGCCGCCCTGGTAGGCGCGCCTCTCTGCAAACAACGCGAAAAAGAAGCGTGGGAGGTGAACTATGAAGCTGCTCTCCTGGTCGAGAGTCTTCGCGCACCAGGGCAGGGCTATCTATTCCCCAACAGTACCAGCGGCTACGGCACCCGAAACCCGGTGGACGGGCTATGCACCGAGGACACTCCCATGGAGCCAATCTCAACTTATGGCCAGACGAAGGTGAAGGCAGAGCAGGAACTCATCACGAAACCCGATGTCGTTTCCTATCGCTTCACAACGGTCTTCGGGCTTTCTCCTCGCCTGCGACTCGATCTGATGCCCAACGAGTTCATGTGGCGCGCGATACATGAACAGGCACTCACCATCTTCGAACCGGAGTTCCAAAGATCTTTTATCCACATAACTGATATTGCCCGCTGCCTCGCCTTCACCATTGAGAATTTCGACAAGATGAAGGGCCGGTCATTCAATGTAGGCCACGAATCAATGAATATGACCAAGCGGCAACTTGCCGAACAAATATCCGAGAAAACCGGCTGCAAGTTGTCTTTTGATGATTCACGGGCAGATCCCGACAAGCGCAATTATTTTGTTTCGTTCGGACGCATACAGGAAATGGGTTTCATCCCCAGGATCAGACTGGACCAAGGACTTACGGCACTACGTGAAGGACTCAAAACCGTCGAATGGTCAAGCACCTTCACAAACGTACAGTAGCAGAATACATCAAACGAATGATCATCAAAAACGACTTCAAGCCATCTGCAATTACCTCCTGGTAGGCGATCACCAACTGCTCCACAACCTGCGCGAAGATCTTCGATGCAAGCTTTCCACCCACACGCCAGCTAGATTTACACTTTAACTATGTGACATCCTATAGAGCACTGGCCAACGCCGAAGGCGTGTGGGAAAAGACCACAATTCAAATGCTATAGCTTTCGGCGCGGTATACGGCTGCGGTTGCGCTGCTGCATCGTCTCACGGCACAGGGACTACGGCCTTTTGAATACAATTACCCAGAACTTGCCCTAGAGCGGTTGAAGAAATACTGTAGCCGGAGGGGCGTTGCGAATTGTGCATGATCAAGGAAGGCGAAGCAGGAATAGCAGGGCTATTCCGATGCAGC
>JAUXFM010000132.1 GCA_030622955.1 Lentisphaerales bacterium | reverse complement strand
TGCCCATTGTCTCGAGAAGTACTCGGAGCTGAACCACGTGCTTCGCATGGGGAATCTTTATAAAAGAGAGCAAGTCGACATCTTTATTACCACGCTGCTGAAGACGGAGAAAGGTAAAGACTTGTCCGGTTTTGTTGTTCGCGACGTTAAGCACAAGACGATTGGCGAGATAGCAGACATCTCGAAAGAGCGAGCAGAAGATTTAAGGTATAACAGGGATAAAGAGATTCTCAAGGTGCAGAAGATTGTAAACTCGCTCCCGGCCTTCCTGTTGAGGCCGCTGCTTCTGCTCCAGGAGTTTCTGCAGTTCACATTGAACATAACCATTCCTGGTCTCGGGATGCCGAAAGATCTGTTCGGGTCTGCAATGATTACAAACATCGGTGCGCTAGGGATTGAAAGTGCATTCATTCCTCTTTCGCCTTACTCGCGCTGTCCG
This sequence comes from Lentisphaerales bacterium, assembly GCA_030622955.1. Taxonomy (GTDB): domain Bacteria; phylum Verrucomicrobiota; class Kiritimatiellia; order JAUXFM01; family JAUXFM01; genus JAUXFM01. The sequence goes on along the minus strand of JAUXFM010000132.1, from coordinate 5,906 downwards.
CTTCTAATCGGAATAGGCAAGCCCAGGAAGATACCTGTTGTGAAGAATGATAAGGTTGTGCCTGCGAATGCGGTCGTCCTGAGCTTTACCTTCGACCATCGTTATGCCGATGGTGCACACGGTTCGCATCTCATGCGCCGCTTCAAGAAGATCTTCGCCAATCCCTCCGCTTTCAAGGGTCTGTTCGAGAAAGAAGAGTAGCGGTTCTGCTTCCTCACAATAGGATCAACAGGCACTATCATGAAGAGATCCCGTTCCCCGGATGCCTCTGCCGTCAGACGTTTCTGCCACGGGACGGGACACTAGAGGGAGGACTTGCCATTAATCGAATAGTATTCTTCTGTCTATTGTTGCTCCTCATGCCGCTTTCTGCCCGAGCCACAGGCTCGGACATGTCCAGCGAGGAGATTGAGAACGATGTGAAGTGCGCTGCCAAACTTCCGAAGATCGAGGCTTGTTCTGGTTGATGCAGATTAGACTTGCTGATGCCTGCAGGCATTGGGATGAGCCGGGGAAATGTCTTGAGATACATCAGGAGCTGATGAACTTATACAAGGATTGGATTGACCGATCGAAGAGGAGGCGACAGAATATTCCTAAGGCCGATTTGAAGATGGCATGGCATTGTGCATACAGGCAGAAACTCCAATGGAAAGGATGATATATGACGCCGCCCAGTCCGCCGCTAGTAGATAATGTTTCGACCGAATCGCGCAAGAAACCCGTTTGGCCATGGGTGGTCGGTTGTCTTGTCACGTCCTTTGTTTTCTTGTTTGTTGTCGGAATTGTCGGGCTCTTAGCAGCCATAGCCATTCCATCTTTCGTAAAGGCTCGGAATGCGTCCTCTCAGAACTCCTGTATTAACAACATGCGGCAGATCGATGGGGCGAAGGAGCAATGGGCTATGGCTGATGATGTAAATACGGGCGCCTCCTGTGTGACATCGAAAGTGAACCTGTATCTGCGTGGGGCTGTGACGCCAACATGCCATGCCGGTGGCGCATACCTTTATCATGAGATCGGCGAAGAGCCGGAATGCACTTTTCATGGCCCCATGTCCGGCACGAGTGCCTCGGGTTATTAACATGGCAGCAACGGCGCATTGTTGCGCGCATGGTCTTTTCAGACCGCCCCTGCGATCTGACTGGAGCGATGGATCGATGGACGAAGCAATGATTATTCGTAGTGGCATTATAATCATGTGTTCATGCTCAATGTTTCTGATGTGCCGTCTACAGGCCAAGGAGAAAAAACAGAAGATCCCAAGCAAGTCGACGACGCGCTTTACAAAGGTGATGAACCTGGTGTTTGTTGCATTGATCACGGTGGCCGTCGTGGGTCAGATCATTGATATGATGGATAACTAGAGGTTTCGGGCGAGGCGGGCAGGTAGTGCCTTCTGCTTCCCCGAGGGGGCGCAGGGCAGCCAGTGAAGCTTTCCCCGAATTTGCAGGCAGGTGTTCGAAGATCACAATTAAGATAAGGTATAGCCTCGAAAATGAATAAAGTTAATGTGTTGTTCAAGTTCAGTCCCGAAAAGGGGCTTATCGATTACCTTCAGAAAGGTCTCGCCGATTATCCCCAGATACGAATGCTGAATCTTGAGGGTGATGGCAAAGAGAAGCAACTTGAGTTTGCCCCTGCGGCTGACGCAGCGATTGGATGGGGCGCATCGCTTGAGTTTCTTGAGGCGGCCACAAAGCTCAAGCTTTTCATAAATCCCGGCGCTGGTGTTCAGGGCGTGGTGCCTGTTTTTGCGAAACTTGATCCGTCCCGTAACGTCGCGCTGGTAAACGGGCACGGCAATTCCTATTTCACGGCGCAGCATGCAGTGGCGATGTTGCTCGCTCTTATGAACAAGGTCATTGCTCATCACGCGTGGATGGTTGATGGCAGATGGCGGCTGGGTGATGGCGAGGGTGTAAGCACGCCGCTTCGCGATCGAAAGGTAGGTTTGATCGGTTATGGTGCCGTTAACAGCAAGGTTCATAAGTTTCTGTCCGGATTTGATGTTGAATTCGGGGTGCTCCGTAATTCGTGGCCTGAGAACCTGAAAACCCCGACGCCAGTGAAGAAATATTGCCCTGACGAACTGCATGCAATCCTTGAATGGGCCGACATCCTGATCGTCGCCATACCTATGATGGAAAGCACGGAGGGGATGATCGGGGCTGAGGAGCTGAAGCTGCTTGGCGAGACGGGGCTGGTGATCAACATGGCACGAGGCCCGGTTGTGCACGAAGAGAGTTTCTACAATGCACTCAAGGGTGGGGGAATCGCCGGTGCGGGAATTGATGTCTGGTACAACTATGGTTGCGAGCCTGACGAGAATGGCGAGAAGCATCCGGCCTCGTTTCCGTTCCACAAACTGGACAACGTCGTTCTCTCACCCCATCGTGGTGCATCGCCCATGAACGATCTACGCAGGTGGGACGAAGTAATCGAAAACCTCTCCCGGTTGGCTCGTGGCGAAACCGAATTCATCAATACCGTTGTTCTTGAGCGGGGATATTGAGGGCGCCTGCGTCGGAGGCGGTAGGAGTCGTAGGAATCGGGTCCGGTCTCCCCGCAAAGAGCGGGCCAAGCAATAATCAACAGTCGCTGGTTGACAACCAATGAGCTGTTGAGACGTACTCACCGCGACGCCAAGAAACGTCAAAGGCCTGCGGGAATTGCAGGTTAAGATTCTAGAAGTGTTGACTGTTTAGCCCTGACGCTTTTGTTTTGTGTCACTCTCATCATGCTTATGATAACATCTCATCAATTCCATAAGGTATGTATGGGAAACGACAGGTAAGTGTCAAGTGGGGGATGGAATGGGGCAGGTGGGCAACAAGGTCGCGTTCATTGTATTGATTGTTTGCATTGTTGCGGGTGTTGTTGCAGCAGCAGCCCCCTCGAGGGAGCTCGGGACAGATGAGCCGGCGCCGGGTAATCGGCGCAAGTTGCGATCTGGTGAAGAAGATGCATACATGCCGCTGCCTTATAGCGAATGGATAACACTGTTCATTCGTGAGAATGTAGAATCCATCTTGAAACGACAGAGAGCAGATGGTTCCTGGGATTGTCGCATAAACACCGACGGCAAGAATATCATTGCAGAAGCAGGTGGGACCTTTAATAACCCGCTGATGACCGCTCGACACATGGCTTCATTGGCGCGCTTTGTTGAACTTGACCCGAAGCGCATCCAGGAATCACTCAACAAGGGGGTCGACTATCTCTCCAAGAGCCAGGCCGCAGGCAAAGATGATTTCAATGGCAATGAAAGACCGTGGCGGCACATCTATTCGTTGCTCGGCCTCATAGAAGTATATCCTGTTCTGACCGACGGCATATCGAAACGCAAGTGTCATGCGTCCTGTGATTTTCTGCTCAATGCGGTCTACCATCAACAACAGGATACGGCGGCAAATCACCAGGCCGATTTCAAGTGGGAAAGATTCGTGGCGATCGGGATGAAGGTCCGTGACGATGAGAATGGTGCGGCCGTTGTCGTGTGGTGCGATGGTGGCAGTGCAGCCTACAGGGCTGGCCTGCGCGAAGGTGACATCATCGTCAAAATTGATGAAGTCGAGATCGGCGATGCTCGCAATTACTACATGCAGGAATTGAAATTCCATCCGGGTAAGAGATTAACGTTCCTGGTTCAGCGCGGCGGGAACAGCAAGATCGCGGTCGGAGCGGGTGGTAACGGGTTGCCGTCAAACGTTCGCAAGTTCACCGTGACTGTGTCCAATGGTGAAGCGGGTAAACCCGGCAAGTTGGGCGACTCGTACAAAGCCGGGGCAGTCCCCAAGTCAAAGGGTCATTTTTATACGAGGCCCGGGGCTATCGTTTCCAAGGCAGAAGGATCCCTGGCTAAAGCAGGTGTCTCGGTTGGTGACCGTATCCTTCAGGTCGATGGGACGTTGATATGCAGTAAATGGCACATGGAGATGGTTGAACGATCTCTGCGCGAAGGCCAGAAGGTCGAGGTGACCTATCAGAAAGGCACCGATAAGTCGATTGTCACAAAGGTAGCAGTTGCGAAGTCGGGCCGGGACCCAAGAACCATGCCGAAGAATGTGTGGACTTCTTCCTCAAATAAACGGGGCGGGTGGAGTTACTATCCCGACAAACGCGGTGCTACCGCCTTTGTGACTTGCAGCAGTATCCGGACGTTGCTGATGGCCAAGTACGAACTGGGCCTTACAGTGCCGGAAGAACGCCTGCAGCGTGCGTACAAAACGATGAAACAGCTTCGCGTGCAACGCAACAATGCAACGGTAGAATCGTATATCTATGATCTGGCGGGAAGTTTCAGCGACATGCGTTCGGTGCAGGGAGATATGGGAAGAACGCCCGCCTGCGAGTGGGCCTGCGTGACCTACTGTGACAGGAAGCTGAATCATGGCGGTGACCTGCGTACGCATGAGCACCTTAAGAAGGTGCTTGGTTTATGGATGGAGCACGCATGGCATATGGGGCGCTCCAAGGGAGGCCACGATGGGCGTATCTATTCCCTTGCAAACTGGTCTTGGCAGTACAGCTATCGCTCGACTGCGGAAGCAGCAGACTACCTGAAGGGCGATGACGAGTTCCGCACGCAGGTTAAGAAGCGCGTATTGCGTTCCTACTTCGGAAGGTATGGCAGGGATCCCGAGTTGTACGCCGCCAGGAAAAACGATCCGCATGAAGAGCACAAAACCGATTGGCATCTCTGGGGTCCTGCGGCCCGCAAGAACAAAACCCGCGAAATGGACCAGATCAGCCAGAGTCTTATGGGGATGGCTGCATGTCGAGAGTTCTACGATCTGAACCTGGACATTGACGACCCCAACCTGACCGAGATCGTAGATGATTTTCGCAACATGCGCTATGGCCGGTGCTACCGCGGCCTGATGACGTACCGTGGCTCTACTACCGGTGAGACAGGACAGAGGATCAAGCTGCTAAGACGAAAGATCGGAGAGCGCTTTGATGCAAGGCTCGCCGAGATCGCCGAAATAGGCGTGCAATATGATGGAGATGCGCTTGACCATCTCAATGCAATGGCGAAGACATTCGAGGGTTACCCGGCCGCCGGCGCAATAGAGGAGATGCGCAGGGACCTGCGTAAGGGCACTGTTGTTCTGTTGAATCGATCAAGTTTCAGGGTTGCTGTTCCTGAGTTCATCAGAGCGGGTGATGCCCTGGTACTCGATGACATCTTCTATCGACAGCAGGGGGACGGCAAGCCCAAGGGGGCTCTCTACTGGCGCCCGAAAGGCGGAACAGCATTCAAGGCACTTCCGTTACAGGACGATGAAGGGATGTACAAGGTCCAGATTCCAGGCATGGTGACGAAGCAGCCGTTTGAGTTCTATGTGAAGATGGAAGAGTCGGGCGAAAAGCCCTTAATGTGGCCCAAGGAAGGACCCAATGCACCAACGTTTGTCGCACCCGATCTGGTGCCGCCTCAGCAGGTGCCAGGATTCAAGACATCTGAAGTGAAGAACTTCGGCGTCACACTCAAGTGGAAGGAAGCGCAGGACGATACAGGGGTTGCGTCCTACAGGATATATCGCGGGATGAAACCCGGTTTCGCTGTTGTCGGCGCGCAACCGTTGGCAGTAATGAAATCGGAACAGCGCGAATACCGCGACACGAAGCCGCCGGTCAAGAGTACGGTATGGTATGGGCTACAGGCCTTTGACAAGGTCGGTCGCCCAGGGACGGTTGCCTACTTAAAGGTAGATGTGCCGGGTAATCAGCCGCCGGTAAGCATGGCAGAGTTGAAGGTGTCGGGCGCGCCGCAGGCGGTGAGGCTGACCTGGACCGGTGATTTCGAAGAGGATGTTGTGACAGTCGAAGTGTTGCGCATGGCGCCCGATACGCAGAAGTTCAGCATTCTGGGAGCGGTTGACGTCAAGAAGGCCAGCAGT
>JAUXFM010000116.1 GCA_030622955.1 Lentisphaerales bacterium | reverse complement strand
TGCGGCAGCTCTAAACAGCTTCTTAGCCAGGCATGGCCATGCCCTTGGGCCTACGATGCGGCTGCATGTTGCGCGTTGGCGCGTTGAAGCCAGGATTCTTGAATTGAACCGCGACAAGGCGAGAGAAGCTCTCGATAAACTTGTCTCCCTGGATCCCAAGTTCAAGGCGTCAAGAGAATTCAGGGTGCTGGACCAGAAGATATTCAACATGAAGGGGCTCTTGCTCGGTCCCGCGGTTGTAGATCTTGGACGAGACCAGGTTCTTCAACAACTTGTGGCGCATGAAAATGCAGAAGACATCGACGCAGCGCACAGACTGATTCGTGACACGTTGCGAGCCAAAGGGGATGCCATGTGCCAGTCAGAGGATGATAACCAGCTGTTTGTCGGGATGAAGACAAAGTACCGGGCTGACTTTCGCAAGTATTCCAAGTCCTATGCCGAGTATCTCAAGGGATACATTGTCGGTCTAGTCGACAAGGCGGGATACAGCCCGGAGCAAGGTGCGTTTCAGAAGAAGGCTCTTTCGTTGAAGGTTTCATATGGTCAGGCCTTGTCTTCAGCCACTGCCACGCTGAATTCGCTGAAACCCATGGCGTCGACGGTGTTCGTGCCGATGGCGATCGTTGAACCCGGGGTCTTTGAGTTGACTGCTGCGCGAACGCTCGCTTACTGCGGCGGCTCACGACGTATTTCAGAGCCGCGACCTTTAGTTGATGGCGGCATGATATATGTTCAGAACTCGCGCGCCATCGGCGCGTTCAAGGGGAGCAAACTGGCATGGTCAGAAATCGTTCCCCATTCCGCTGTCATGCGTGGGGTGATGACGGTATATCAGTTTGGTGCAGTTGAGCGCCCAGTTGTATTGAGCGACATCGTCGCTGCAAGATTGGTTCATGCTGACGGATCTGTGCTTGTGGGTTTCGAGAAGGATACTGGAGCCAGGCGGTGGCTGTATCAACCGGCGGGCGCAAAGATTGTGAGCGATCCTGCTGCATGGGGTGGGGAAGATTGCGTTGTACTCGCCCTGCTCGCAGACAATGCGGGGACGGCTCTGATTGTGGTCAACGGACAAACTGGAGATGAATCCCTTCGTTTAAGGCTGGCGCAGGCGAGCCCTTCGTTGTCGCTCCGGGAGAAAGCCAGGGATAGACATGCATACGTGAATCTGAATGCCAACGTGCCCGCCCCGACGGTTCAGGGCAACATGGCGTTCGTGGAGACCTTGAGTGGCTCTATTGCCGGGGTCAACTTGATGGATCGTAGTGTCATGTGGTTACGGACTTATCCCAGAGCGGGCTCTGCCAACAGCTGTGTCATGCGAAAACAATGCAGTCCGATTGCGGGCGAGCGAAATGTACTGTTCCCCGCGAAAGATGGTGTCCAGGTGATGTTGCTCAATCGGCACACAGGTGCTCTTGTTGTGAGCCGGGCCGCCCCAGGCTGGCGTGAGATCCGCCCTGTTGGCTCCAATTCAGCGATCATAATTACGAAGACTTCTGCACAGTTTGTTTCCCTCACAGATTTCAGTGTTCGCAATTCGATCGAAGGAGAATACTTACGCTTTGTTGAAAGTGCACGAGATGGATGCCTGGTTTTCGACGGCACAGAGGTTATCGGGTTCAATGAAAAGGGTGTGAAGGTCTATAGCAAGAAGATTGGCAACAAAGTGATTCCGGTTGCGGCAGAAGCAGGCTACATCTACGCGCAACTCAAGGATCAACCGGATATCATCGGTCGCTTTGCGTCGAAATCTGAGCGGAGTAAATCCATTGTTGCTCTGCGTGGCAAGCCAACGGGCGGGCTTGCCCTGGTGAAAAGCATAAGAGTGCCAGAGGGTGCGCTTTTGAAATGCAAAGATGTCATTACGTATTTCGATGGTAACGAGCGTAGGGTCTGGAGCAGGGCGATCGGACCTGAAGCGGAGGCAGTCTTCGCCGAGGGAGTTGTGGCCTTGCTTGACGGGCCTCGCGTGACATTGCATGAATTGAAGACAGGGAAGACCCTTGGCACATGGCCCGATGATATCGATAGACACCTTTACGTCATGCGGATACTGGGGGCTGGTGATAAGCTCTGGGCCGAAGTGAGTGATTTGAATCAGCCTAGGGCGCACCGATACTACTACGGCCTCTCAGACGACGGAACAGCCAAATTGGTCGGAATGTTTGAAAGGGCTCCGCACGGGTTGTCCATGATGGCCAATGGGAATGTGGCCGTAGGAACATACAATGAGTGCGGGACTATTTACGAATTGGATAAATCAGGTTCTCATCCCTTTAAGTACAAGAAGAAGAAGGACTTCAATGCGGCGCGACGTGAATATGTGAGAGCCTTTCTGCTGCCTGGCGGAATGGAGTACCTTGTGTTCAGGAGCGACAAGCGCGAAGGAATATGGGGTAAGGATCCTTCTCCCGCAAGTTTCCGAATCCCTGGCAACGGCCGGCTGTGGTACAAGGAATATGTCTACAGACAGGGCGACCTGCTTTGCTTTAAGCGACCGGAACAGAAGAAGAATACGGTGATTACCCTTCTTGATGCCGCGACACGGGCAGCCCATGTTGTCAAGCAAAGTGGGGACACAAAGATCCATGTTGCGGGGAAGAAAGCGCATGCTCTCAGTATTGTGTTCGACAGAAAGGGAAGAAAGAGCTGGCTCACACCCCATATCGTAGATTTCACCGGCGGGAAGAGACCCAAGGTAACGACAGGCAAGAAAGTCGAAGCTGCGCGTGGACATTTCGGCATAAACAAGACGCCAGTTGCCGTAGGCGACAAGATTCTTTATATTCACAGTGCCAATAGCTGGTCATCGGAGAGTAGGAATCCGCCAGCGGATATCTACATTCAGACGCGTGGGACCACCGATGTAAAGGTATCCATGTTCCCGAGAGCCTACAGGGCGCACCAACTTTCTGACGATGCTGCACTCATTGACGGGGTCGTTGTAACAAAAGACTATCTTGAGAGGTGCCTGTCGATCTCCAACGAGGTAATCAAGCCGGTGAAGCCTCTCGATGCGGAGAAGTATCCGTTTGTAGACGGGTTCCTGGATGAATGGGCGAAAGATGCATTTGTCGATCGGCCGAGATCACGCTGTGCGGTGCAGCGGATAGGCAACGACATATTTATAGGATTGAAGATCAGGAATCCCAGGCTTCTCGCCAGAATTGCTTTCTACGGAGCTGATGGCATTGAATTGCAGATGTCGCATGGTTGCAGGGCCGGTTTTGCACAGGAATCGCTCGACATCTACCATGCTGAGCCTCATCGGAACATTCCCAATCTATATCTCCGGGACGTGAGGAAGCTCACCCTTACGACTGGCCAGGGCGGCGATTTGTACAGGTACAGATACTCTGTTGATCCTTCGGGAGCTGCCTGCCAAATTGAGATATTCGTCAAGGACGGCGCAGAGGTCATGGGGAAGCCAAGTCGCTACATGGACAGCAAAGTTTTCGGTAATCTCGCAATCCGCCTGCGATGGCGCCAAACGCCTTGGCAGGAGCCTCTGAACATGATAGAAAGCGAACAAGCAGGGCCGCTTTCGTTCACACGGTTTGCGATCAGCAAATAGAATAGGCAGCATTGCCGCTGCGGATCCTCTTCTTTCATTGGACTGCAATCAAAGTAGTATTTCACCCGCATTTTCGCATTTCAGAGAACTCGAGAGTCACGGCAAAGCTGGATAAGCGTGAAAACATACGCCATATGCACATTTTTATCAAGATAATGTGCTTCATGCGCGTTATACTAAAAAGGGAGTTGCATAGCATATTTAAGCATGTCGGCGAATGTATCCAATAAAGATAAGATCGAATCTGTTTCCTGGCTTGAGCGTGGACTCAAACAGGCGCGAGGTCAGTACTATTCGATAGAAAAAAGTGCGTTCGTCGTGCTCGCCATTTCGTTCGCACTCCTCTCGTACCTGGTTTACGGATTCGCTGATTATCTGGTCCGATTCCCCCGTATCGTTCGTGTCCTGCTGGACGTTGGACTGGTCGTTGGATTGATCATCTTCATGAAGCGCTTTTCATGGAAGCAGATCAAGAATCTCGAAGATGTTGAGAACGTTGCGCGTCTCGTCGAGACCATCAAAGAGAAAGAAGGTGACAGCCAGAGATCCCTTCTGATCTGTGCCCTTCAGTTTGGGCTTCATCCCGATATACCAGGTTCCCTGGAATTAAAGAATGAGACTATCAAACTTGCCAAGTCGAACTGTGTCAACCCGGCGAAGGTTGCCATCCACGACAAGAAACATGTCAAGCATGCTACGCGAGCAGCAATTGGAGTTGCCCTGCTCTATGCCGCATGGGTTTTGCTTTTCTTTCCCCACATGCGTATCTTCCTGATGCGTTCCATTGTGCTTAATGCGCGCTATCCTACTGCTACAAAAATCCTCGACGTGAAGTATGCGAAGGCTGCGCCCATGCGGGAGGACTATACCATTGAGGTGACCGCTGACGGTCGGCTTCCTTCGTCGGGACGACTCAAGGTGGCTTATGACGGGGGAAAAGCCTTCAATGTGACATTGGAGCAGGATGAGGCAGAGGAGGGCCTCTACAGAGCCATGATCCCGAGTCCTCTTGACTCTTTCACTTTCGAGGGGCGTGTAGGTGACTGCGAAACGGGAAAGTATGCAGTGCGCATAATGGTTCCGGCATTTGTTGAGGTCGGCGAGGTGGAGATTACTCCCCCGAAATATACGGGGATGGGCTCTTTTAGGACTGTGCTGAAGAACTTGTCCGCACCCGAGAGAAGCAAGATTGTCTTCCGTGTGACCCCGAGCAGGCCTGTTGCCGAGTGTGCACTGTTGTTTGGTGGGCAGGAGCTGAAGTCGATGAGGAAGAAAGGAGAGAGCTATGAGTTGCACATGCTCGCAACTAACGGCATGTCATACGCCGTGAAGCTTGTTGACAATGACGGCCTCGAGAATAGGGATCGCGTCAGTTATTACATGAACATCACACCTGATGCGCCACCGATAGTCGATCTGGTCTCTCCCGAACCTGGATCATTCTTCTCCAGTGTGAGCCGCCTCCTTTTTAAAGTTGAGATCAAAGACGATTACGGGATCAAGAAGGTAGAACTCGCTTACAGGGTACTCCGTGCCGCTGTCGATGGTGGCGAGGACGATGAAGGTAGTGAGAAGGTTGTGAACGAGCAGACGATTCCATTGGACGCTACTGGCAACGAGACAAAGATGAAAGCGCAGCTCAGGAAGCTTGTGAATGAGTTCAATTGCAAGGCTGGGGATCGCATTGCTTTCGTTGCGCGTGCAAATGATTATTTTCCCGGCGACAAACGTGTTGGCGAGTCGGATGAGATATCTGTAATGGTCGTGACAGCTGACAAACTTCGTGCGATGATCTCGAAGGATAGGCAACGCGTTGGCGATCTTCTTGTTGAACTGACCGAAGAAGAAAAGAGACATGCGAAAGCCCTGCGCGAGCGACTGCGCAGCTTATAGGGAGCGGGATATGAAGCAAGTGCTGTGGATACTTTTTGTTGCTGTTTTGACCAGGGGTTCGCTCATTGCGGATTCGGGATTCCTCAAGGATGCAATGCAGTCTGACAAGGCAATGAAGGATATTGCTTCACAGTTGGATTCTCTTACGGAGCAGATGGAAAAGAGCAATGTCTTTGACTCGGAGAATATTGAGAACAGCAGAGGCCTGATGCAAGAGATTGAGGAAGTGCGGAAAAACGAAATGAGCAGTGTCATCAAATCCCTGCACAAGAGCATCGGAATGGAAAGTGCGAAGGATCGCCATTACAAGGATGCCTATGACGGGCATAGAAAGATCATAGGAAACCTCGAGCTGATCAGCGATAAGATCGGTGCAAGCACCGGGATTGGTATTGCGATGGACATCCTGCAGAGACTGCTTGGACTCCTCGATAATGTCGCGGAGCTGGCTGATATAGAGGCTTCTGGGGTAAAGATGACCGAGGAAGAGCTCGATGACTATGACAGGGTCGCGCGCGATATAACAAGGGTGGCAGCCGAGATACATAAAGGCAAGGTATCGGATCTGGTAAATGGCGCGGCAAAAGACCTCGTGAGGCGTGATGCGGCCTCCGCTCTTGAGAAGATCAAGCAGGCGATTGGGGTACTTCAGAAGTCCGTCGAAGAGAGCCGCAACAAGCTGGCTGAGATGAATGCCGAACTCGCTGTTCTTCAGAAGATGATCGACAAGATCACTGAGCAGCATATCAAGCAGTGCGAAGGAGCGCGCGACGAGGGGAACCCTGATACGGCACTCGACAAAGCGCTCGATGCCATGATGCAGATGGATAGTACCCGACAGGAACTGGCGCAGATGGATCTGAAGCAGGTGGCAAAAGAAGTCGCCGAGGGCATGGAGGATCTGCGGCAGGATGCGCCACGTGAGGCGATCAAGGATCTTGAAGAGGCCAAGGCGCTTCTTGAGGGTATGTACCAGGCGATGTCTGACGAGATCATGGAGGAGATGAAGGCACAGGAAGAATTGCTCGCAGCAATTGGTGAAGCAGTGAAGAGGGTGGAACAGATTGAAGAGTTCCAGAAAGATGTCCAGGACCTCCGTGACAAGCAGCTCGAAGAATTGCTTGGGGCTGAATCTGATGAGCTCGCGGAAGCTCGCTCGAAGGCCGAGGATCTGCAGGCAAAGGCTAATGAGCTGGCACAAGAGGCCGAACAATTGGCACAGCAGGCGAATGAAAACATGACGGCTGAACAGAAAGCCGCTACTACGCAGGAGAAGGCGAACCAGGTGCAGAAGGCGGCTACTGAAGCCCAGCAGCAGGCGCAAAAAGCGCAGCAGCAAGCAGGAGAAGCGCAGGCGCAGGCAGAAGAGGCACGGCAGAATGCTGAGCAAAGCCCGTCGAATGAGCAGATGCAGGCGCAGGCAGAAGAGGCACGGCAGGATGCTGAGCAGGAACAGCAGGAAGCCAATGCCGCGCAGCAGCAGGCACAGCAGGCGCAGGAGCAGGCGCAGGCAGCCCAGGAAGCGGCGCAAGAGGCGGCCCAGGAAATGCAGCAGAGTTCACCTGAACAGGCAAAACAGATGCAGGAAGCCCAGGAGAAAGCGCAGTCAGCTCAGGAGAAAGCACAGAAAGCACAGCAGCAAGCCGACCAGGCGCAGCAGAATGTCGAGCAGGCACAGCAAGAATCGAATCAAGAACAGATGCAAGAAGCCCAGGAGAAAGTGCAGGAAGCGCAGCAGCAGGCACAGCAGGCACAGCAACAGGCCGAGCAGGCGCAACAACAGGCATCCGAGCAGGCGCAGCAGGCTGCACTGGAATCGAATCCTGCTGAAGCTGAACAGGCGATGGCAAATACAATGCAGCAGCAGGCGAATGAGGCTCAGCAGCAAGCGAACGAAGCCACTCAGCAGGCGCAGGAAAGTGCTGATGAGGCCTCAATGAGTCCGGAATCACAGCAGGCGAAGCAGGAAGCTCAACAAGCAATGCAGGAAGCTCAACAAGCACAGGAGCAGGCCAGCCAGATGCAGGAGCAGGCCAGTCAACAGCAGGAACAGGGTGGAGAGCAACAGCAGGAACAGGGTGGAGAGCAACAGCAGGAACAGGGTGGAGAACAACAGCAGGAACAG
>JAUXFM010000137.1 GCA_030622955.1 Lentisphaerales bacterium | reverse complement strand
TCTACCTGAGGAATCAGGGCCGGCTCGAGCGTGGCTCGTTCATTCATGAGGAGATTGGCTACAATTTCCGGATCACAGATCTGCAGGCTGCGATCGGATTGGTCCAACTTTCGAAGATTGATGATATATGCAGGAAGAAGGGCGAGATCTTGGCGCGTTATCACGAGCAGCTTGATGATGTGGAGCAGATCAGGTTCATACGTGTTACTGAGGGTTCGGACTACGTGCCGTTCCGGATAGCAGTATTTGCGGACCGGGCAATGGAATTGATGAAGCATCTTGAGAAAGAGGGAGTGCAGATACGTTCGTTCTTCTATCCGCTGCATCTGCAACCGGCATTCAAGCATCTTGCGGTGGATCGAGCGTCTGACGACATGTTCAAAGGCGCCAAAGAGGCTTATGGAAACGGGCTGTGCCTGCCATCCTATCCGGGTCTGCCTCATGATGATCTCGATTATGTCTGCAGCAAGGTCAAGGAATTCTATGGCGGGTCGTGATCTCTTCTATGCGGTTTATGACGATCTCTTCACGGGCAAGGACTATGCCGCGGAAGCAAGGACGACCGTCTTGCTTGGCACTGGGACATCTGACCCGGGACCGTTGAAAATCCTGGATATCGGCGCGGGGACAGGTGGACATTCCATTGCCTGTGCCAGGTTGGGGCACGAGGTCACAGCGGTCGAGATCGATCCACGCATGGCTGAACGCTTCAAGATGAACGTTGAAAATGAAGAGCCGAAAATCAGAGAGCGCATTTCGCTGCATGCTGTGCCTGTTGAAAAGCTTGATGGCTCGGGATATGACCTGGCGATGGCCATGTTCAACGTTGTGAATTACCTGCCGTCTATTGAGAGCGCTCTTTCTTTCATGGGCGCTGTCGCGGAGAGGATAAGACCTGGTTGTGGGTTCGTGTTCGATGCTTGGAATGGGAAGGCGGCGGTGTCAGATCCACCGCAAGGGAAGGAAACCAGGGTAGAAACTGATGCCCATCTGATCACGGTGCAGTTGACAGCGGACATGGACATTGCCGCGGCCGAGACATTGCTTACCTACGACATAGAGAAGAAGGCCAAGGCTGGTGCCGACAGGGAAACGGGATCCTATAGTATGAAGCATTACCTTTGGACGCCTGACCAACTTGTGGCGGGTGCGGGGTCAGCAGGTTTTGCCAGCGTGGCGGTTCATCCTCTTGATGATCATACAAGAGCCGCTACGGATGAAGACTGGAAGGTCATATTTCATTGCATTAAGAGCAAATGAGTAAGAAGCGAACAATTCTCCTGTTCCTGCTGGTGATAACTGCGGGTCTTGCATTGCGACTCTGGTCATTCGATTCAATTCGTCCTTACAGTTCCGATGAAGGGATGTTTCTGCGGCAGGCTCGTTTCATGGCTCTTGTAATGAAGAAGGGGCTGGGGCAGGAGATCGACGTCATAGACACGGACGCGGCGGGGATCTGGCGTTATGTGAGGAAGAGTGACTGGTATTACAAGCCATGCTGGTTGCATTCGGGCTTCATGGCGGTGGCCATGTTGTTTTTCGGGATCAGCACACCGGTAGCTGCGGTGACGAATTTGCTTTTCAGCATGGCTGCGATCGTGATTGTCTGGCTGATAGCCAGGCAGTTGCAGAATGACATGGCCTGGTTCTCTCCCTTGTTGTTATCGGTATCGGCCTATTGGTTGATCTATTCCAGAAGTTTTATGGCTGAGGTAGACGGCGTCTTTTTCGTGTTGCTTTCGTTCCTGATATTGATCAGGGAGTTGGATAGGGGCCGGAGTCGGGGCGTGGTAATGTTGCTGGCGGGCTGCAGTGCAGCGCTGGCGGCGCTCTGTCATTACAAACTTCTTTATGTGTGTTTGCCGGTGGGGTTGGCGGTTCTGTTGCTCTCGCCTGTGAAGAAGCGAATCTTCAATACACTTCTTGTGGGGCTCGGCTATGTGCTGACACTGGCCATCGTGGAGGGGGCGTTGAAGCTGGTGATAGTCGTTATGAAGCCGGACATTCCCTTCACTGGACTCATGGGTGCATTGATGGAGCGATATTTGTCCGGTAGTGCGGGTGTTGAGCAACATACGGGGATTCAGCCCGGCAATTTAATAGCCTACATGTACTACCTGGGCAGAACTGGCGGATGGGTTGCTCTCGCACTGAGTTTGATCGGTGGTGTCTCGGTGATCCGCGTTGACGATCGGCGGCAAAAGCGAATTGTGATTGCTGTGCTTCTTTTTGTTTTTGTCACGCTGGCTATGCTGTCGTGCCAGGTTTGGATTGTGGCACGTGGGATTTCGGTTCTGATACCATTCGCTTGTTTGCTGGCCGGGCAGGGGCTGCAGCGGTTGGTGCAGTTCTTAAGGGAGCAGAAGGCGAATCTACAGAGAGTCGGACGTATTCTTGTGATTATGCTGGTTATCGGGATATTGGCTGAGAATCTTCTGAAGGATATCCGGTATTTAGGAAATGACACTGGTCATGAGGAGACAGCAAGCTTTCTTGCCGGGCATGCTAGGCCTGCGCGGATCTTTGCGGATCCTGCAAGCATCTGTATTCTGGAATGGTACGAGCCGGGTCTGGGCTGCGAGTCGTATCTTGATATTGTGTATGGTCCTGTTGAGCTGGCCGATCTCGACGACGCGATCATTGTTTTCGATGCGGCGCGGCAACATTACTATCCCGTGAATGGATTCGAGATCGACAAGTTCGAAGGTGAGGTGGCTAGCCGCGGCAAAATGATCTTCAAGATCGACAACCTTACGACGATGTGGCAGGAGTTTCTGCTGGATGGAACGCAAGGGCATCATCTTGTCGAGATACTGGACTCGATAGAGAATGCAGATATAGAGGCTCTCGCAACGATACGTGGGTACCGGGTGGGAACAGCGACGCCCTGATGTCTATGGCGTGGGTGGTGCTGTGAGTGCTTCAGAAGAAGAGGTGACGGGCGTTATTGGTTGTGAGGGTGGCGACTGTGTCGAGGGAGCAGTTGCGCAGGGTTGCCAGTGTCTTGGCGACATATTTCGCGAAAGCCGGTTCGTTGCGCTTGCCGCGATGAGGGATCGGGGCAAGATAAGGGGAATCGGTTTCGATAAGCAGGCGGTTATCGGGGATGGCCGCTGCTACAAGCCGGAGTGCATCCGCTTTCTTGAATGTCACAATGCCGCTGAAGCTGATGTGGAAGCCGAGATCCAGAACCTGCATGGCAAAGCTGTCTGATCCCGTGAAGCAATGTAGAACACCGATTCTGTCAGTTGCTCCTTTCCAGTTCTTTGCATGATCAGAGAGAAGGGCGATCGTTTGTTCTTCCGCTTCCCGGCTATGGATGATCACAGGCAGGGCGAGCTCGCGCGCAAGAGCGAGCATTTCTTCGAGCAATGATTCCTGTGCTCCCGCCGTTTCAGGCAGGTAGTGGTAATCGAGCCCAATCTCACCGATGGCCACAATGAGACCCGCATTCTGTGCTGCCTGTTGCTTAAGTGCATCGCTCGAGCAAGCGTCGGGAGAAGTAGCGCAGTTCCTATCGTATCCGATTGCTGCACGTATGCTGTCCTGAAACTCACAGGCGACGGAGATGGCGAACTCGTTCGCTTCTGGAGCGCCGCCCACAGCCAGCATCTGCGTAACGCCTGCAGCCTGTGCAGCCGCGATGACATCGTCAATTCCAGAGTTCTTCGCGAGCCCGTCAAAATGGACGTGAGTATCAAACATATGGTAGAAATTGTTAAGTTGTCGTGTCGCTGAGTTGTTCGGCTATTCCCCTAATCGTCCTGCCAATAATGGTCCTGCCCTTATCTTCTCTTATCTTCTCTCTCCGGTAGAGCGATGAGCTCTGCATGGATGAAGGACAGGGCGCTGAGGACTTGTTGGATGGCCTTCTCCTCGGATTCCTGTCCAGCGCGGAGTGTCGGTGAATGGGCAACAAGTGTCAAAATATCCTGAGCGGGGAGTGCCTGCTTCTTGAGTTTCAGGAACGTGGCCAGGTCACAGCGGGCATTGCTCCATTTTCTTCGAATGTAAGCTTGGGTATTATTGATGGGGTTCTTCATGCTCTCAGCCGTGACGCCACGCGGGAGCCAGTTGGGATTGTCCTGTGAGGCAAGACGCGGAAAGGCCATAGAACGGACATCAAGGTCGGTGCCCTCATAATCGCCTGTCCTGACCATCGCGGTCACCCATATGGACTTGTCGCCGATATCCGACGTGAGTTTCCAGATTTGGATCCGCGCCTGCGGCTGGGATGGTTGATGGTTGATGATTCCGCTTTCCGTCTTCCGTCCTCCGTCTTCTGTCCTCCGCCTTCTGTCCTCCAGCAGTTCCACCTCGTAGCTCTTGTGTTTCATGCATTCGGGCATGTTGTAGCCATAGACCAGGCTGGCAGTGATCTGTTGGCCGTCACTGTTCTCGAGCAGAAACGTGAAGAGGATGGGTATGGTCTCGTCATAGGTCATGTCATGTGATCCGACCACTCGCCACTGTTCCGAGCGAGGCCGGAAAGTGGTGAAATCCCCGGCTGTGAGTTCAAAAGGGATGAAAGAATTTCGGCTCCGGTGCGACATGATCACCCAGAAGGCGATGACGGCCAGGCAGATAATCAGTACAATTGGGACCGCTTTACTCTGGTGTTTTGCCATGACTCAGTTCCTTGAATCGTCCTGCCTGTCTCTTCTCTTCATCAGCCCTCATCCCCCTCTTCAGTCTTTCTTCCCATTCAGGTCTCAGGCCTGCCCCGCACCTGGCGGGGTTTCCGCCCTCATCCCTCTCTTAATAGTCCTGTCTTACATGTTTTTCGGAGGTCTTTTCGGCCATTTTATTAGCATTTTCGTGGTTTTATGGGCATCATGTCCGATCTGCGCATCCGATTATGCCAGTTGCCGTGATTCTTGGCCAGATTTTGGCATTATTTCTTTGACATCTCAGCGGTTTTTGTTATGTTCAGTACATACTGAACGTTCCGCCCTTTCGATTGTTCCTGCATAATCGACGGGGCCGAAGGCTATCCAGCGCCAGTCAATTCCCCCGGATTTCCTAAGAAATCACTGCGCCACATCTTTACTCGGAGGTAGATGACATGAACAAGAAGCAACGGCAAGAAACCGATACGAAGACACAGGAACCCAATCCCCTGGTAAGAAGGTTCATAGAACATGCGGGCAACACAACCCAGTCGGTCGGGCTTGGGCGCGTGCTGGGTCAGTTGTTTGCCTACCTTTACTTTAGTCCAGATCCGAAGAATCTTGGTGATATGCAGGATGCGCTCGGCATCAGCAAGGGAAGCGCGAGTACTGCTGTGCGACAACTTGAGCAGTGGGATGCCGTACAGAAAGTCTGGGTGAAGGGCGACCGGAAAGATTATTACCAGGCGACCGATTGGTTTGGGGGTTTCATAAGGAAAGCGCTGGCCGAGACGGTAGGGAAGAAGATCGAGACCTATGGATCTCTTCTTGATGAAGCTGAGCATGAACTGGCGAATAACGGTTCTTCAGGTGACGAAGCTTTTATCCGAAAGCGCGTGGAATACCTGCGGTCATTTCAGATGAAAGCGTCAGATGCGTGGGAAAGCCCGCTCTTGAGAATTCTTCTCAAGTGAGGGATGAGGGCGGAAACCCCGCCAAGTGCGGGGCAAGCCTGAAACCTGAATTGCGGAGAGAAAGAGGAGAGGAGAAGGATGAGGGCGGAGGGCAGATGACGGAAGAATCGATGCGAATTATGGGGGCAAGAAAACACCCAACATCCAACGCCCAACGCCGAACGCCGAACGAGAAAGGGACGGAAGGCGGATGACGGAAGACGGATGACGGAAGACGGATGACGGATGGCAGATGGCGGAGACCCCGCCAAGTGCGGGGCAAGCCTGAAACCTGAATGGGAAGAGAGGGATGAGGGCGGAAGGCGGATGA
>JAUXFM010000140.1 GCA_030622955.1 Lentisphaerales bacterium | reverse complement strand
TTGAAGTTCTCTACAAGGACAAAGAAGAATATATCAGGGATCTGGCGAAACAGGCGACCGCCTGGAACGTTCAACTTCTTTGTTCAATCGTTATCCAGCGTACAGAGAGGGCCGCTCAGATAGCCGAGTTCCTACAGTGGATACCGGAGTTTCCGCATGCGCGTCGCCACGGAGAACGCTTGAAAATGAGGGGGCTGGCCGTTGCAGAGAAAAGTAAGGATATCCCTCTGTTTTTGGTAGAACGTTTTTGGAAAGAGAATGAAATGCCGGCATGGGAAGAGAAACACTTCCGTTCCTTGCAGGAAATCCCTTGGAGGTACTTGGCGGTTGCATTCGGACACCTACGTATCAAGGAGGCGAGACCAGTGCTGGAAGAAGCCCTCGATGCCCGTTTCTACGAGAAAAAAGGAAGTCCATTGTATGTTGAAAACTGGATGACAAAAGTCCAGGTTGAATCAGCAGAAGCGTTAGGACTAATAGGTGACTCACGGAGTGTTCCTGCATTACTTGCGGTGATGGAAAAAGACATCGACCACAATGGTGCAGCAAGTGCAGCAGCGGGGGCCGCCTTGCATAAATGTGTTGATGAGAGTAGCCTCGCCTTCTTGAGGTCAAGAAAAGAAACAATCAAGGTTCCTTGGGTACGAAGCTTCACGGAAGAAGTGGTGGAACGACTCGATAAGAGGCTGAAAAAACAAGAGTGATCTGAGCCCCGTACCCGCTGACCGCGCGCCCAGCAAAGCTGGCACGCGGTCAGCTAAAGAGCCCCCCGTTACTCCGCTATCGCTCCGAAGGTCGCTACACTCCGCGGAGTTTGGCAACGAGTTCAACGATGTCCCTGTTACCATAACAGCGCTGAACACCTTGCCTCACGTTGATTGACCTGTTACCCCCACACGCCAGGCAAAAGACATGCCAGCTTTCCTTGTTCGGAACTCACAACGAAAACGGTGATGTCTTCTGCGAGATCCGGCGTGTGCCTCTCAATACCCCCGGCCTGCTCACGCAACTTGCTTTGAAGCCAAGTTACGCGCCATGCCCTCCAAAGGAACGGTGATCCGGTCAACGCGGCGATCGTCTCCAGGTATTCAACGAGCGCCGTGTTCACCGGCCGCCGTATTGTTTGCGGATACCTGCAGCCTTCGGCCTGCAATCTATGGCCTACCCTGATGGTTGTCGGCCGACGTATTTATCGAACCTTCGAGACATCAGGGCAAGTAATATGCCTGTGACCATGGCATATGTTGCAGTGACCACCAGGTGCCAGGAAAAATACCAGTCAGAAACAAAGAAGTTTGCATCGGAGGAGGGGCCTTCTATGACCCATTTGCTTGGACTGATCCCAAGAATCACTTCGGAAGCATCGTACCAGTGGATCTCATCAGCAATCACAGCCAGGATTGGTATGCCGACGGCGATAACCAGCACGATCCCAAGCGTCCATCCGATGGCCTTGATGCTGCTCTTCTTCTTGAGCGACATGTACATGCCGAGCACTATTACAAAACTGAAATACACCAGGGCATTCACCATTGGTAGCACCATGCGTATGTCGCTGCTGAATATGCGGCCTATCAGAAGGATGAGGAAGAGAGTGAATAGAAACGGGCAAATAGAACGGAGCAGCCCACGGAAGGCACCGCCTATGAAGTGGCTGCCTTTCAAGCGTGTAGTAAGAAGAACATCGAGCGAACCGGTCTCACGGTCTTTTGTGAACGAGCTGGCAGCCATGATTATGGTGAAGATTATCAGGATAGGGAATGCGAAAGCATGTCCGACAAGGTGCAGAATATCATATTCAAGGACATTATCCTCTACGCTGCATGAAAGAAGCAGAATGAGCAGGTAGATACCCATCAGCAGGTCGGAGATTCGATAGAGCGCAGCTTTCATGGAGTTGTGGATCAGGTTACTCTCCCGCCATGCCATAATATTGTATCCCCTCAGCTTGTTGTGATGGCATATCGAAGCCATGTGCCACCGGGGAAAGGAACGCAGAAATGCTCTGATCTTTTCTCTCTTGCCTTGTGGCTTGCCTGTCCTGTGCTTCAATAGATCGTCGTGATTAAGTACCTGTGCCGCACGCATGACGCAGAAGAAGTACAGCAGGATGCCCATAGCCAAGTTGCTGATCCATGAATAGATCAGGAGCGGCTCATTGCTCAACGCGTGAGAATCCATGCATATGCCTGTTGACAAGTAAGGGTTGAAACAGGAAATGAACCAGGGCTCGGAGGTGAAGCCGCTCATATATGTCAGCATGATGGTCACTACAGGCAATACCACCATGTAGAGAAAGAGCGCAGTGTATGTGAGGGCAAGTGCCGTTCCGAATTTTCGGGAGACGGTGGAACTCAGCAGACTGAAGCCGCCGGAAATGAATATCACGGCCAAGACATTTCCCATACCGGCGATAATCTGCGCGGATTCTACACCGCCGAAAAGAAGGCCTGCGAACATGAAGGGGAGGGTAACAACACAGAGGAACACCATGAAGAGAATGCGGGACAAGCCCTTGTCCTGAACGATGTTGAGCGGTCTGAGCCTGGTTATAAGCAGAAGCCCGAGCGTCTTTGCATTTCGCTCGCCGCACACGATGCCTGCAGTAACAGGCGGGGTGAGTATCGCCATCGCAATCAGTTCGATGAAGACGAGTGCTGTAAAAAGGGTCAGCCCCGTATCGTCGAACAGGGCGTCACGGTATCCCGCTGTGCTGATCAGGATGATGATGAAAGCGAGGAAAAGGACTGCCAACATGGTCAGTTTCATGACCATCAACTTGCGACTGGACGCGAGCTGGGTTAATTCCTTGGATAGTACTGTAGTGATCAGCTTCAAGCGAGTTTGCCCTCTGTTAGTGACATGAAAGCTTTCTCAAGCGAGATCTCTTCTGCCTGGAATCTGGCGATGCTGCAGCCATGCTCGACAAGGAATGTTGGGATCTCGGATCGCTCGGCCATGTGTTCATGCAGGGTCAAAGAGATCGTTCCATTTTCGAGTTTCACGCTGTTGGTGAAAGGTGCCGCGCGCAAGAGGGCCAGGGCTTTATCCCGGTCGGTAGGTACAGTGTCGATTGATATGACCCGTTGGCCTGCTATCCTGTCTTCCAGCTCTTCGCGAGAACCTTCAAAGACGGTCTTGCCCTGCTCAATGATCCCGACCCGATTGCAGATATCGGAAAGCTCGGAGAGGATGTGCGAGGAGATGAGGATTGTCTTGCCCATCAATGATAGCTCTTTCAGCAGTTCTCTGAGCTCAATTCTTGCGCGTGGATCGAGGCCCGATGCCGGCTCATCGAGGATGAGAAGCTTTGGGTCATGGATCAGGACCCTTGCGATTCCCAGTCGTTGCTGCATGCCACGCGACAGCGACTGTACCATGGCGTCTTTCTTGAACGTCAGGTCTGTCAGGGCAAGTATGTCATTGACCAGCACTTTTCTTTTAGCTGGCGGTATCCAGTAGGCGGCCCCGAAGAAATCTAGATATTGATAGAGGGTCATGTCCTCGTAGACCCCGAAAACGTCTGGCATGTAGCCTATGAGCGAGCGGATCTTGTCACCGCATGTGCTTTCAATATCATCTATTCGTACAGAGCCTGAGTCCTGCTTCATTATAGTCGCAAGTATCCTGAACGTAGTCGTCTTTCCCGCACCGTTGGGTCCTATGAAGCCGTAAATGTCGCCCTTGTTGACTGTGAGGGCAAGATTGTCCAGTGCCCTGAGGTCAGCGAAACGCTTACAGAGCGATTCGATCTTTACCATCGCATGGCTCTCAGTGTGTTCGTTCATTGTTCGCTCACTTTCATAATCTGCCGCACGATGTGCAGCTCATGTGTCTTGGTTTTGCCTGATTTAATGTTCAAGGAAGCGCCATCGTCTGATTGTGCTATGACGATTGCATGAGTTTTAGTCGCGGTCATGCAGGGGATTGATGCAGGCAGGAAGAAGGAATCATAATTCGACCTTGTTTTGCTGGAACTGCTCATGACGACAGCGAGTTCCATTATGGTCTTGACGATATCGTCATCATTATCGGGCAACGAGTGGGTATCTTGCTTCTTCACGAGTGGCAGGTCTGCTATTTCCATGCAAGAGTTGCTTTTACAGGAGACCATCCAGCTTTCGCCATGGCGCTCCAGCCGGTACAGCCGGTCGTTCCAGGTTATGGTTACATTGTGCAGGACCATGCCCGCATCAGTTGGCGTAATAGATCCCGAGAGCATGTCGCGATCAACACGCAGGTCGTTCTTGAATGGTGTTTGTTCCTGGTGCAGGCGTGAGGACAGGATGAAATGAGGCGCCCATACGGGTGAACTGAATTCCAGCCTGTTACTGCGGAGGTCATGAACGCCGGAAGAATTGCGCGAGACTCCCGAAAGATCGATCAGGAGATCATCACTCTCGCCTTCGGCGATGATGGTGCGGGTGCGGGCACCTATATGGCAATCGAGCAGTGTATGTTTCCCGTTGCCACCAATTGCATAATCATGAAAACAGATCATGCTGCGATGTGAATGCGTGCCACGCGCCAGCAATGACACTAGGTTGGCAGATACGCAGAAGACGATCACCATCGCACCTGTTGCCACCCATGTCCATCCTGCCCGGTCTATTCGGCGCAGCACTATTCGCTCAAGCGGGCATGCGATAATTATGAACAGCAGAAGGTAGAGGGCAATGAGCAGGGCTGGGATCTTTGCTATACCGTTCATGCGTGCTGCAGCTTCTTCCCATTGGGCAAGCCCGTTTGAGTAGTAGAAGCGTGGACGGTTATTAACCTTGCGGAATGTGGTGTCTGTTATTATTTGAAAGAGAGCGGCATCACAGCCGCTGGTGCTGTTATTCCTGACGAAATGTTCCAGGTCAATACAGGTTATTACCAGTTGTCCAAGCCCATAAGGTATCTCCTTGCTGAGTGTTAATATGTCCCGGCATGTGACGTTGCCAGCAGATATGTCGCGGAGTTTGAAGGTCAATGATACCTGTTGATTTGTTACGGCACCGTACCCTGTATGGATCATTGTGTCGCGGTTCGCCTGGATCGTTCGTGTGTCTTTGCCGAGTTCTATTCCTAGTCGGGGCAGAAGGAGGTTGCGGAACTGTTCCTGTTCTGTTCCTGCCGAATCTACGACGAGCTTGCCGCCTGCTTTGACCCAGCTTACCACTGCCTCTACCTTTTCATCGGAAAGTCTGGCAGCATCGGCCCCAGGCAAGACCAGGCAGTCAATTGCATCGTAGAGTCGCCTGTCCCTGGGCATCAGGGAAATGTCCAGGGGGTTGACATTACAGGTAAGACCGAAGAAACTGTGAACGTCGTAATTGGCCCTTCCTTGGGCCCAGCCGATCAGGAGTCCTTGGCGGGCTGGATCATGGATTGAGTTCTGGGGTGTTGAGACATCCATTTTTCTTTTAGCTCGAACCCGTCCCATGTGATCTGTAAGGGTCACAATCACTTCTCTCGACCCTTCCTCTATCCTGACAGGCATTTCGTACCTGAATCGGCCGGGCCCGACTGCAATGCGCAAGGAGGTGTGGGTCTGAGGATCATTTTCAACATGTGCAGATATCTGCCCCTTGAACGGCACCTGCGTCTCGAGGTTAGCCCTGATAGGCATGAATCCAAATGGCTTTGGCCTGCTACCCAGGGTGGGGGTTGCAGAAAATTGCTGTGCGAAACCGGTCGCCGACAACAAAGGCAGAAGGAGCAAGGCTGCACATATACGTGTAATGTTCGAAGCGTGCATTACGTCTTATGGTTTTTCTTGTGTGACGATTCGTTCAGAGGAACGGGTTTCTTCAAGTCATTATCTTACATTCGAGATCCAGTGAG
>JAUXFM010000126.1 GCA_030622955.1 Lentisphaerales bacterium | reverse complement strand
TCGTTGGCTTATCCAACAGCAGTTTCCTGATCTTGAGATTTGATCGGTGCATGTGCTAGAGCGTCCCGAAAGCTTTCGGGAAGGTCAGGGGTTCGAATCCCCTTACCTCCACCACCAAGATCGGAGAACAGGGACCGCCGTAGAGTTGCACTGACAGATTGTGGAGATCAAGTGGCGCAGAACCAGAAACGCTTAGGGATGTCCCCCCCTCAGAGCCTCTTCCTTCCTTATATAGCTCTGTATGTCCCTGTTCCAAAGGCTTCCTCTGCCCAGGAGCAGCCATTTCTAAGCCTTGCCCGCTTTGGTTTCTGTAGTAACAGTCGAACTGTCTCAAAGCTAGATACGTGCCATATTCCGGTGCGTTCGAGAGCTCTATACGAAAGGCCCCGAAAAACAATGCAAAAAAACTCGGAAAATAAGTTGACATAGAATAGGGGTTTGGTAATTTTGGCGAGCTATTTCGGGCAGAGAAATTTGCCCGCAGACATAATAATCCGGGAAGACAGATAGGGCATCTCTCCATTCGTTTTTGAAGTTGGAAAGGGACAGGGGGGGTGTCTTGTAGTGTCTTTTGCCGTTTGTGAAATCTGGGGGGATTTGACCGGGGCCCATGTAGCTCAGTTGGTAGAGCACATCCTTGGTAAGGATGAGGTCAGCGGTTCGATCCCGCTCGTGGGCTCCACCGAGTGAGGTGGTCGCCCGGGAACAAACGTTAAAATAGAAATCGAAGGAGAAGGTTATGGCGAAGGAAAAATTTGACAGAACGAAGCCGCACTTAAACGTTGGTACAATCGGACACGTTGACCATGGTAAGACGACTCTTACTGCGGCCATCACGAAGGTGCAGTCTCTTAAGGGACTCGCGAGTTTCATCGCGTATGATGAAGTGGCAAAGGCATCGGAAGCCCATGGTCGTCGTGACGCTACGAAGATTCTGACGATCGCGACTTCTCACGTCGAGTACAGTTCTGAGAAGAGGCATTATGCTCACGTCGATTGTCCGGGTCACGCTGACTACGTGAAGAACATGATCACGGGCGCAGCCCAGATGGATGGCGCGATCCTTGTGGTTAGCGCTTCTGATGGCCCCATGCCGCAGACTCGCGAGCATATTCTTCTCGCCCGCCAGGTCGGAGTGCCTGCAATCGTTGTTTTCCTTAATAAGGTTGACCTTGTGGATGACCCTGAGCTATTGGAGCTCGTTGAGCTCGAAGTGCGCGAGTTGCTCTCGAAGTACGAATTCCCTGGCGATGAGATACCCATCATCCGTGGCGATTCACTCGCTGCGACGAAGGCGGAATCCGCTGATGATGCGGCCTGCAAGTGCATTAGTGATCTCATGGATGCGCTCGACAGCTACATTGTCGAGCCCCCGAGGATTATTGATCAGGCTTATCTCATGCCTATCGAGGACGTGTTCTCGATCGAAGGACGTGGGACGGTTGTCACGGGTAGAGTCGAGCGTGGTATTGTCAAGGTTGGCGATGAGGTGGAAATTGTCGGTCTTACCGATACGAAGAAGACCACAGCTACAGGCGTAGAAATGTTCCGCAAGCTCCTCGACGAAGGTCGTGCGGGCGACAATATCGGCGTTTTGCTGCGTGGCACCAAGAAGGATGAGGTCACACGTGGACAGGTCCTGGCGAAGCCCGGCTCAATTAACCCGCACACGGAGTTCAAGTGCGAAGTGTACATTTTGAGCAAGGAAGAGGGTGGTCGTCATACGGCTTTCTTTAAGGGGTATCGCCCGCAGTTCTATTTCAGGACGACTGATGTGACCGGCGACATTACGCTGCCCGAAGGGGTAGACATGGTAATGCCTGGTGACAATATCAGCGTTGATGTGACATTGATTCAGCCGGTGGCCATGGAAGAGAAGATGCGTTTTGCCATTCGTGAAGGTGGTAGAACCGTTGGAGCCGGTACGGTCAGCACGGTGGTGAAGTAGAGATCCATCAAGAAGATAGGCGGTACCGAGAATGGCAAGGGAGATGGTCACACTGGCATGCACGGAGTGCAAGCGTCGTAATTATACGACGACGCGGAACAAGACGCGCACGCCCGATCGATTGGAAATGAAGAAATATTGTCGATTTGAGCGAAAGCACACCATGCATAAGGAAACTCGTTAACGAACTTTTGGAGTAGGCCAGTAGCTCAACTTGGCAGAGCACCGGTCTCCAAAACCGGTTGTTGGGGGTTCAAGTCCCTCCTGGCCTGCCAACTTGGTTGGTGGCAAAGAAGCGAGTATCGACAGTTTGAGTGGGTGTTTTGGCTGGCGTAGTAGCTTTGTTGGGGCCATCGGGGGTTTCTCCGGATTGTGGATAGTGAGCTGTTTGTCTGGGTGAATGGTAATGAGCAAAGTATCTGACGCCATCAAGAGATGTTCGGAGTTCGTGAATGACGTTAAGGCCGAGATGCAGAAATCGGTCTGGCCAACGAAACCCGAGCTTGCCGAGTCGACCATGGTGGTGGTCATTACGCTGATGTTGCTTGGATCCTATGTGGGATTGAGTGACTTGGTGTTGCTCAAGGTAATAACGTTCCTCGCTGGATTAAGGGGTTGAATAGCAAAACGGGATTGCTGTTACTGCAATGAATAAGGAATGGTTTGTACTACAGACCCTCACGGGTCACGAGGCAAAGGTCAAGGACAGTATTGACCGGCGTGCGCAGGCTGAAGAGCTTGTCGAGGAAATCGACGAGGTCATCATCCCAACGGAGAAAGTGTCCGAGGTGAAGAAGGGCGTCAAGACCACGACGACCCGCAAGTTCTTCCCTGGCTACGTGCTGGCGCATATGGCGCTCTACGGTGAAGAGCGAAGCATCTGCGAGAGGCTCTGGTACTTTGTCAGGGAGACGCCTGGCATCATCGGTTTCCTGGGCGGCGAGCGGCCCATACCACTCCAACCTGAAGAGATTGATGTAATCCTTCACCAGATTGACGATAAGAAAGAACAGATCAAACCCAAGGTGGCGTTCGAACCCAATGACACTGTGAAGATCACTGACGGTCCTTTCCTCAACTTCAATGGTGTCGTTGAAGAAGTGGATCCTAATCGTGGTAAACTTAAGGTCTCGGTGGCCATTTTTGGCCGTACGGCACCGGTAGAACTGGAATACTGGCAAGTAGAACGTATCGATTGAGGCTCAAGAAATGGCAAAGAAGAGAGTTACAGGTCAGATAAAGCTGCAGATCCCCGCAGGACAGGCTAATCCGGCACCGCCGGTCGGCCCGGCGTTGGGTCAGCAGGGTGTCAACATCATGGAGTTCTGCAAGGCGTTCAACGCTGCAACGCAGGATAAGGCTGGGCTGGTGATTCCTGTTGTGATCACGGTGTATCACGATAAGTCCTTTACATTTATTACGAAGAGTCCGCCTGCCGCAACGTTGCTCAAGCGAGCTGCAGGCATTGTGAAGGGATCGGGAACTCCCAATCGTGACAAGGTCGGCAAAGTGACCCGTCAGCAGATCCTCGAGATTGTGAAGACCAAAGCGGAGGATCTTAACGCGAGCAACAAGGATAATGCAGCACGCCTTATCGAAGGGACTGCTCGCAGCATGGGCATTGAGGTGGTGGATTAATCATGGCTAAGCACGGCAAAAAATATCGGGCGGTGAAGGAAAAGAGCAATCAGGATCTTTACGAACTTGGTGCGGCGATCGAATTCCTCCAGGCAAACAAGACGGGCAATTTTGACGAGTCTACCGAAATAGCTTTTCACATGGGTGTTGACCCCACGAAATCCGATCAAGCCATCAGAAGTACCGTCAGCCTGCCGCATGGTACGGGCAAGAATGTGCGTGTGTTGGTATTTGCCACTGGCTCGGCGGCGGAAGCAGCAAGGGAAGCCGGTGCTGATGAAGTCGGTGATGCTGATCTTATAGAGAAGGTCAAGGGCGGATACACAGATTTTGACGTGGCGGTTGCGACACCTGAAGCAATGAAGGATGTGCGCAAGCTTGGGCGCGTATTGGGTCCGAGGGGACTCATGCCGAACCCCAAAACCGGCACGGTGACGGATGATGTGGCGAGTGCCGTCAATCAGAGTAAGGCTGGTCGTGTAGAATTCAGGCTGGACAGGCATGGCAACATACAGGTGCCTTTTGGCAAGCTCTCCTTTGCGGCCAATGACCTGGCTGAGAACGCGACAACCGTCATTAAGGCGTTGGTTGCCGAGAAACCGGCTGCGGCAAAAGGTGTTTACATAAAACGATGCACTGTGAGTTCCACAATGGGAGTGGGGCTGCATGTGGATATCCGAGAAATGGTGTGAGAACATATCATGCGCATTGAAAAGAAAGCAATAGCCGACGAAATTCGATCCTTGATAAGCGAGGCGGATTTCCTTGTTTTGACAAACTACCGTGGCCTTAGTGCTGCGCAAATTGGCGACATGCGGCGTCAGCTCGAGGGCGTCCAGGCTAGGTTCTGTGTGGTCAAGAACAGGCTCTTCAACGTGGTCGCTGAAGAGATGAAGCTTGGTGACATCAGTGAATTTATCAAAGAGCCGACTGGAATCGTAGCTGGCATTGGTGATGTGAGTCAGGTTGCCAAGGCACTCAAGAGATTCGCAAAGGAGAACGGTCTGCCAGCCATAAAGGGCGGAGTGCTCGATGGTACGGTCCTTTCTCGCATTGATATTGAAGCGATTGCGGACCTCCCGTCACGGGAAATTATTCTTACCCAGCTGGCAGGACTGCTCGCGGAACCGATTCGTCGCGTTGGCGGTGTCATGCAGCAGAAGATTTTGACTTTGGCGTACGCAGTACAGGCAATATCAGACAATAAGAGCAAAGAATAGAGGAGTAGGATTCATGACTGAGGCAACACAAGAGGCAAAGGTAGAAGAGAAGAAAGAAGCTCCCAAGGTAGAGGGCAAGATGGCCGAGTTCCTTGACTGGATCGAGGGCATCAGTGTGCTCGATCTTTCTAAGCTCGTCAAGGGATTGGAAGATCGCTTTGGCGTAACAGCGGCAGCACCAGTGGCCGTGGCAGCTGCAGCACCAGGTGCAGGTGAAGGTGCAGGCGATGCTGAAGAGAAGAGCGAGTTTTCTGTTGTACTCGTCGCCATGGGCGAGCAGAAGATCGCAGTGATCAAGGAAGTCAGAGCCATCACAGGTCTTGGCCTCAAGGAATCCAAGGAGCTCGTCGAAGGTGCACCGAAACCCGTCAAGGAAGGTGTTTCCAAGGAAGATGCAGAGGAATTGAAGAAGAAGCTGGAAGGTGCAGGCGCAACAGCAGAGATTAAGTAACTTAATTTACCAACAACTTTATAGTTACGCGAGGTGCCGCATGCCCGAGAGAAGAGACTTTGGGAAGCTCAAAGAGATTATTGACCCGCCGGATCTGATTGAAGTCCAGACGAATTCGTATGAGAGCTTCCTTCAGATTGACACTCCGCCCAAGAAGCGGAAGATGGTGGGCCTTCAGGCTGTTTTCAAGGAAGTATTTCCTATAGAGAGCTATGATGGACGGTATGTGCTGGACTTTGTGTCGTACGCATTGACCCGGCCCAAGATCGGTCCTATGGCATGCATCAGGCAGGGCTCTAGCTATGCGGCGACCCTGCATGTGACTTTCCGCCTGAAAGAGGGGAAAGAAGTTCGCGAAGAAGTCGTCTACATGGGTGAGATCGCGCTGATGACCGAATCCGGTTCATTCCTTGTCAATGGCGCGGAGCGAGTGGTCGTAAGCCAGCTCCATCGTTCGCCAGGCATATGTTTCGAGAAGTCAACACACGCCAATGGGAGCATCCTCTATTCTTTTCGGGTAATACCCGACCGCGGTTCCTGGGTAGAAGTGCAGTTTGACACCTCGGACATGCTGTGGATATTCATGGACCGGCGGCGCAGGCGTCGCAAGTTTCTCGCTTCAACGTTCCTCCGGGCACTTGGATTCAGCGATGACAAGGAGATGCTCGGCCTGTTCTATACCTTTGAGCGGATCAATCTCGGAAAGCCTATACCTGAAGAGAAGCTTATCGGACGGGCGTTCGCCGAGGATGTCGTGGACATGGATTCCGACATTGTCATTGCGCGCAAGTACGATATGGTGAGTGAAGCTGCGATCAAGCAGATGAATGCCGCGGGCTTCACGAGTGCCAATGTGATTAATGTCACGTATGACAACGGTTTGTTGCTCAAGACGATTGCTGCAGACCCGATCGATTCCACTGAGGACGCGCTCAAGGAGATATACCAGAAACTCCGACCGGGCGATCCACCAACGGTTTCCAACGCGAAGCAACTCCTGAAACGCATGTTCTTCGATCCGAGGCACTATGACCTTGGTCGAGTGGGCCGCTACAAGATTAACCAGAAACTTGCACTGGACGGAATCGTCAGTGATGATCTACAGGTCTTGGACCAGAAGGATGTCGTCGCGGCAATTCGCTACCTTGTGAGCATTCGGAAGGGCGAAGGCACGATTGATGATATCGATCACCTTGGAAGTCGTCGTGTCCGGACGGTCGGGGAGCTTCTTGAAAACCAGTGCAGGATAGGGTTGGCGCGGATGGAGCGCCTGATCAAAGAACGCATGACATTGTTCGATCCGACCACGGGTGTTCTGATGCCACAGCGTTTGATCAATGCAAAGCCGCTCTCGGCTATCGTCCAGGACTTCTTTGGGCGCAGCCAGCTGAGCCAATTCATGGACCAGACCAACCCGTTGTCAGAACTGGGTCACAAGCGCAGGTTGAGCGCGCTCGGCCCTGGCGGGCTGAGCCGTGAGCGTGCTGGCAAGTCGGAGGCCAAGC
>JAUXFM010000065.1 GCA_030622955.1 Lentisphaerales bacterium | reverse complement strand
CGTCTGACTCCTTTGGTTAAGGTGCCTAGACTAACATATCTTGTGGACCAGTTTTCCGGGGCCCAGCCAGTGGTGCTTGAGTGAATTAAAAACAAGCGGCTTTCCATCACGCAGATATACATCATCCTTGAATTCAGATCTATTCCTCAGCTATACTCAGTCGTGGTGCGATGATATGTAAATATGGAGTTTCTCCTTATGTGTCGGTTGGTGCATATGACGCGGTCAACATCGTTTCAATTTAATCGCAAGCGAGGAGCCTCCTTTCAATATTCCGCACCTCTCAACTCTAAGATATTCAAATAGAGGATGCAGAACTTAGCAAAACATCAGAAGGTGCACTTTATCACGCGTTCCGAGCCTAAGGCTGATTCAGGACGTTCGACAGCCAACGGCTAGATAAAACACTATGATAAATGTGGCAACTGAAACTCGATTCAGGAAACTCGCAATGCTGTTTATCTTTACAGCCTTTTCTTTCTCCCGCAGCAAAGGCACAGAAATAGAGATCGGTGCCTCTACCGGCAGAACCGTGAGCCCATACCTTACGGGCATGAATCCGATCTACTCGCACGAGTCCATGGAGACATGGAAAGATGGAAGGAAGATCATGGACCTAAAAACAGCCGGAGTAGGCTGCTTCCGCTATCCGGGAGGACATGTGGTGTCATTTTGGGATTGGGAGTTCCCTTACCATGACACATATCAGAACTTTTGGGACCCGGCCTACATAGAAACACTGACACCAGAGAAAAGAATCGAGCTAAAGCGGGAGAATGGCCACCGAATGGGTCTCACTGATTACTTCAAGGTTTGCGCTGAGGCCAGCATGGAGCCGATCGTGGGAATCAATATGTTCCAGGGCTACAAATACAACCGACTGGAAGACTCGATCGCCAAAGCGGTCCGGCTGGTTGAATACTGCAGAAGTCAAAATCCACAAGTCAAATACTACTATCTCGATAACGAAGCAGGCCATCGACCTACTCAAGGCGCGCATGTACCGGTCGATGATTATATTGAGCTCATTCCGGCCTACTCCAAGGCGATCAAAGCGGTTCAGCCCAATGCACAACTGATCGTAAATCTAATCCGCGGGGGCAGAGTCGGCGAAATGATCCAGAAGTCAGGCGAGCATTTTGACATTGTAGACAACCATTGGTATTACTCAAACAAGAAATGGGGCCTGTTCCACATCAAGGATTGGCGAGCCGAGGAAAAGAATCGCCGATTCGAAAAGGAAGTAAGACAATTCAAAGAGGGGAAGAAGAAGAGCGGGCGCGACCACATCAAGCTCGCTGTGCTGGAATGGAACCTGGGACCTGCCACAGGCAAAGAGGATTCTGATAAGAGTACATACCTCACCCAGGGCCTCATCCAGGCAGACATGCTGATGCAGTTCATTAACCATGACGTCTTCATGGCTGCAATCTGGCCCCTGACGTGGCCGACCGAAAACAAAGGACCGGGCGGATTTCGCAGCTTTCTTGACCACGAGACGGGTGAAGCCAGTTCGTCGAAGCACATCTTCCGCTGGTTCTCGATGGCTGGGAATGGCACATTGCTAAATTGTAGTAACCCGTCCGCTGAAGGCATCCATGCGACCGCCGTCCTGCGCAAAGATGGCAACAGCATTCTTGTCTACGTGCTCAACAAATCTGAAAAAAGCAGAAAGATTACAATTATACTCCCAAAACCCGGCGCGGTTGTTTCCGCGCAATCATTCCAGAAAGGGAGCGATGCTGGAGATGCTGTCGTCATCAATTTACCAAGCAAGACTACAGGCCAATCGGTAGTTTTCAAGATGACTGACACGTCACTGGTTTTCCTGACTATCAAAGTTAAATGAGTATAAATCATCGGACAAATAGAAGAGACGGGTCCCTGAAAGAATAAAATGAGAAAACTTCACATGCTTCTGATCTTCTTGGTTACCACTGCTCATGCAGGGGAACATCTCAAGTCATTCAAACCATCCGCGATATGGCCCGACAACGAGGGCGTACATATCAATGCTCACGGAGGCGGAATAGTATTTCATAATGGTGTTTATTATTGGTTCGGTGAACATAAGATCAAAGGCAAGAAAGAACTAAAAATCAGCGGCACTCACGAGCCAACGCCATTGGACCAAACGGCTGATGGCGGTGTTCACTGTTATTCCAGCACCGACCTCCTCAACTGGAAAGACGAAGGCGTTGCTCTTTCCGTTGATTATGACAATATTGAATCTGATATTGCGTACGGATGCATTTTGGAACGCCCCAAAGTTCTCCACAACGAAAAAAACGATAATTTCGTGATGTTTTTCAAGCTGTTTTTGCGAGGTACCGTATATGGGCCGCCTTGCTATACAGGAGTTGCGGTTGCAGAAAACGTAACCGGCCCGTACAAATACAGCCACAAATTCCTGGGCGGAGACCCTAAGGCAGGATCCGGTGACTTTGCATTATTCAAAGACGACGATTCGGCATATCATATCTGTAGCAGCAGAGCAAATCGCAGTAAGTGCATTGTCAAACTCGCTGATGACTATCTGAAGCCATCCGGCCCTTACTCTATTCTTAAAGGAATTCCTCGTGGTGTTGAAGCACCAGCCATCTTCAAAAGAAAGGGCAAATATTACCTTGTAGGATCTGGATTGAGCGGCTGGCGGCCGAACGCGGCGCGAAGTTTTTGGTCGGACTCCTTAACGGGAACTTGGAAATCCCTTGGCAACCCATGCGTTGGGAAGAATCCGATAAATAAGCATGGCCCAGCGAAGACATTCGGAGGACAAAGCACATACGTTTTGCCTGTTCGAGGCATACAGGATGCATATATTGCAATGTTCGATATGTGGCGCCCCAAGAACCCAATCGACGGGCGATATATATGGCTCCCTATCAAATTCACTGATAAAGGATTTAAGATCGAGTGGTTAAATGAATGGAATCTCAGTGTTTTTGAGAACAAATTGGAAACCAGCGAAAGTATTGGCGACAGGTAAATGGTCGATCCTGAAGAAGCCACCTTTTTCGGATCTCAGATCTTGATAATGGTTGTCCGGATCGCATATTCCAGAGATGTGCTCTGCCGCGCCGGCCCGAGACATCGAATCGGACGCTAACCACAGCAAAAGCAGCAAGAACAGCTTGTGGATCGGGCCAGAATAGGAGTCGCAAAAAAAAGCTGCATGGGGCAGCAGCTTCCGGAAATTCATTCCCGCAGCAGTGAGGATGACGTCAAGGTTATCGCCAAGAGTTCTTTTGGGGCCCTTGCGATCCATTCCGGTATTCTTTTCCGGCTTCTCCCATTCGCCGCCGCCTGAACGACATGCTTTCTATAGGGTGCTGAAGCATTGCATGCCGCCCTGATACTTGCAGTAAGGATTCTCTATCCGAGGATTTCAACAGAACCGGGCGAGTACGCAGTTCCACTGTGCTCATCGCCGAACCGCCCGGCAAAAAGAGCGCTGAGTTCGTTGTATATGCTATCTATTCCGAAGGAGACACAACATCTTCGACCTGCTCAGCAGCCGTGGCTTCACGTTCACCGCTGGGCTCTGTTTTTCTCATAACAGAAAAGTCAGCAAACTTCACATAGACAACAATGACGATGACAACAAGAGCGATTGATACCGGAACCGCTCGTTTCCATGGGGTCAGATCCACATCACCCGAGTCCTGCTGGACCCATGCTGTAGCCCTGGGCCGGATCTTGCCTATTATGAGCATCAAGGCTACCAGCGAGATAAACACAACTCCCAAGAAGTGGAATTCATGCAGTTTGGCAACCGCACCGGGAAAGACAAAGTAGCCAATGGCTATTATCGAGAATCCGGCGACCAGTGCTATCTTCGCGGCCACAGGCGGCACGCGCTTGGAAAGCAGGCCCACTAGCACTACGGAGAAAATTGGAATGAAATATATACCATTCATCTTCTGAAGATATCCAAAGATGCTGCCCGTTTGGGCAAGAAGAGGTGCGACCGTCATTGCCACAATTGCCAAAACCCATCCGAATGCCTTACCTGCTCTAACCACTTCTTCTTCCGTCGCGTTCTTCTTGATAACGCCTTTATAAAAACCCAGACCAAAGAGCGTGGTTGTGCTGTTCAGCGCGGAGTTAAAACTGCTGAGGATCGCACCAACCATCGCCGCGGCAAAGAAACCGATCAGAGGCGCCGGCAACACCTTGTTAACAAGCATCCCGTAAGCCATATCGCCCTTGATGCCGTCCCCCGCGAACAAATGAAAAGCAATGATCCCGGGGATTACCAGATAGAGAGGTCCGAGCAACTTAAGGAAGGCCGTCAGCAGGACGCCCTTCTGCCCTTCTGCCAGACTGCTGGCACCGAAGGTGCGCTGAATGATCTGCTGGTTGGTACACCAGTAAAAGAGATTGAGAAGCATCACCCCGGTAAAGAGCGTAAAGAACGGCACTGACTGTGATGCCCCTCCTATGCTGTTCACTTTTTCGGGATGCGCTGTCTTTATGATGTTCCAGCCTTCGGCAATGCCTTCACCACCGCCGACAATATTGAGACCGAAACAAACTATCAGCATGCCGCCTATCAACAAGCCTATGCCATTAAGCGTATCAGACACCGCGACTGTTCTAAGTCCGCCGAACAAAGCGTACATGGATCCAATTATGCCGACAAGCCAGACGGTAAGCCACAGAATGACCGTCGGTGACTCAATGCCCGTAAGTCCTTGGAGGTCCAACATGCCGCTGAGCCCGGTAGCCCCTGTATAAAGAATAATCGGAAGAAGTATCGCCGCATAAGCCACAAGAAAAATCAGATTGGTTATTACTCGGGTCGTATGGTCAAACCGTATTTCCAGAAGCTGTGGAATAGTAGCTATCCCGCTCTTGAGGAACCGCGGCAGGAAAAATATGGCCATGATAACCAGTCCTATTACAGCAACCACTTCCCATGCCATCACGCAGAGACCATCATTAAAGGCCGCGCCATTGAGACCAACCATCTGCTCCGTGGAGAGATTGGTCAAGAGGAGAGAACCCGCTATCAATGGAAAGGTCAGGCTTCTACCCGCAAGAAAAAATCCATTACTGCTGGAATGATCATCTTTCCTGGTCAGGATATATGTAATCACAGCCACCAGGCCGGTAAAGAATAGAAATGAACTCAAGGTTAATGCATTCATGCGGTCTCCTATTTCATCTTTATGTGTTTGTGATCCAAAGCCACGCTCCTGCGAGGCTGCAGCCACGACGAAGCGTGGCCCCCCCCCCACAATCTAATACTCAATCATTTTGCTCGTCCACATGCAGGATCACTCTTTTCAATTCACTACTGTCCAGTTAACTAAAGCTGAGGCTCAGAAATGTATCTATTGCCAGCTTCTTGACCGACAATCCTGAATCCTGGATTTTTCCGATATTATGGAGGAAGTCTACCGGTGGGACGGCTCGAAGTCAATTGCGAAACAACCCCTTGGCGAGGGAGGGATGCATCTGTGATTTGGTGAACTCATACCGCCCAAAGAGACCTGAGTTCTCCATTTTGATGACGGGCCGAGACCTCCAACCGTCTTGCGATGATCTCATCGCAAAAAAAGCAGATCATCCAGGATGGGCTCGATGTCGTAATCCTGCATGATTGACTGAGATGGCGGGAATGGTCAAAGATAATTGCCAGATATTACGGATATATCACTCTGATAGATGATTGTATCGGAAATCTAATTGCTTATCTTAAAAGCAATAACCTTTATGATGATACTCTTATAGTTTTCACTGCCGATCATGGCGATGCCATGGGGGCTCATAAGTCAATAGAAAAAGGTGAATTCATGTTTGATGAAACCTATCGAATTCCGTTTATCGCAAGACATCCGGAAAATAAGAATCCGGGAACGGTGTGCGACGAATTCATCTATCTGCACGACCTCTTTCCAACCACGGTGGAAATCGCAACCGGCTCTGACCCGGATCTGAAGGATTCTCAAAGCATTCTCCCTCTGCTGAAAGGAGAGAAGAATACAACGAGCAGAAGTTTTGTTTACGGACAGTTTGAAGGGCATTTTTCCGGTTTTCAACAGCGCATGCTCAGAACAAAGACGCATACATTTGTTTTTAACGCGGCCTGCTCAGGAGAGCTTTACCATATAGAAAAAGACCCTCATGAATTAACAAATCAGATCAACAACCCGGATTTTAAAACCATCAAGAGAGAATTGATTGAGGCACTCCTTAATGAAATGAAGCGCCTAAACGATCCTTTAGCCTCCTGGCTGGAAAGAATCAGTGATTTTTATTGATACATGAACGGCCTGCCGCCTGAATCATCCGAAATGATGCAATAATTTAGGCGCAAGATTTTGATGTGGAAAGTGTTACGCGTGCATCCGTGATCGGGGCCTCAACTGCCTTCTTGCCCTTCGCAGCCCCGCCACCTGCTTCAGGCCGAAGCCGAGTCTTCCACATCTGCCTCAACCACTTGTCCTCCGAAGCTCGCAGATCGTAGCAGGAACCATCAACTCAACAATTGCGCCGCACTTCGACACCCACCAAGCAGAAATAGCATGAGACAATCTTCAGATTAATCCAAATAATCCTCAAAAGAATTGACATCAGACGTTATAGATACAACAGTAATCGAAATCACCGAACAATATCAGGAGTAAAAGATGAGCGTACTTGAACAGATTTCAGAAAATCTTCAGAAGGGCAAAGCTAACGATGTAAAGGTTCTTGTCCAGCAGGCGATTGACGAGGGCACAGAGCCAGGTTCAATCCTTAATGATGGCCTCCTCGCTGGGATGGCTATCATCGGCGCAAAATTCAAGAAGAACGAAGTCTATGTCCCGGAAGTACTCGTTGCCGCCCGTGCAATGAAGTTCGGAACCGAAATACTTCAGCCTCACTTGGCAGCCGCAGGTGTTAAACCCATTGGCAGTGTCGTCGTCGGTACGGTCAAAGGCGATCTTCATGACATTGGCAAAAACCTTGTGAGTATGATGCTGGAAGGTGCAGGCTTCAACGTTATCGATATCGGCATCGATCAGCCTGCCGAGAATTTCGTCAACGCGGCCATCGAAAACAATGCCGCTGTTATTGGTGCCTCCGCGCTCCTGACAACCACCATGACCAACATGAAGGAAGTCGCTAACGCAGTTAAGGCATCTGAAATTGCCGGTAAAACCAAGCTCATGATTGGTGGCGCACCTGTAACGCAGGCATTTTGCGATGAAATAGGCGCAGACGGCTATGCGGCCGATGCAGCTTCCGCTGCTGACCTCGCGAAGTCGATAATCGCCTGACACCACAGGTCGCTAACAGTGCTCCCGTAGCCGGCTCAGGGCTTGTTTGCCTAATAGATGAACTCTCTGTATAATCCACGGCGAGATCTGTGAACTGATCGGACTCTGCCATGAACACTATTACAGAGGCAATCGCGAACGGGAAAATACTGGTCTCGGATGGCGCCTGGGGGACGCTCCTCCAGGAAAGCGGTCTTGAACCCGGTGCCTGTCCTGAACTGTGGTGCACCGATCACCGCGACGCCGTACTCAGAATTGCCTCCAATTATATCAAGGCCGGATCACACATCATCGGTACGAACAGTTTCGGCGCGAACCGCTACAAGCTTGAACATTTCGGACTGGCAGATCGCGTTACTGAAATCAATGAGGCAGCAGCAGCCATTTCACGTGAAGCGGCAGGACCCGATCGACACGTCATGGGATCGGTAGGACCTACCGGCAAGATGCTTGTCATGGGCGACATCACAGAATCAGAGCTTGATGCTGCATTTACGGAACAGATCATCGCGCTCGAAAAGGGCGGTGCCGATGCCTGCTGCATCGAGACAATGACCGCATTGGATGAAGCGACAATTGCCGTGAAGACGGCAAAGAAGAATACCAACCTCGAAGTCCTGGCAACGTTCACTTTTGAAAGGACGGTGCAGGGCGAATACAGAACCATGATGGGTGTTGCACCTGCAGAAATGGCACAAGCGCTGGTCGAGGCAGGGGCCAATGTCATAGGCGCTAACTGTGGGAACGGCATGGAGCAGATGGTGGAGATCGTCGAGGAACTCCGAGCCGCCGTTCCCTGCACGTCTATCCTGGTGCAAGCGAACGCCGGCATGCCCGTCAACATTGACGGAAAGACAACCTTCCCAGAATCGCCAGAGGAAATGGCCAAGAATGCAAGAGCAGTCATCACTGCGGGCGCGAACATTATCGGTGGCTGCTGCGGAAGCACGCCGGCCCACATCAAGGCAATTGTTGAATCAATCGAACAATAATAAGGAAGAAAAGAATGAGATTCATATCGATAGGCGAGAACATCCACTGCACACGCATATTCAAGGTAGGCGGCAAGCGGGTAATAACCGATAATAACGGCAATGACATCATAACCTACCATGCCAACGGTGAAACGCGACATCTCCCTATCCCCGCACAGTTCAAGGATTCCGCCAACTGGGAAGCAGGCAAGATAAAGCACTGTGCGGTCGCCATCCACCAGGGCATCAATGGCTCCGATGCAAATAAAGCTGCCGGCGTGGATTACCTCCAGAATATGGCGCGCCGACAGGAAGCCGCAGGCGCCTGCTACCTTGATCTCAATGTCGACGAGTACAGCACAGATGTTGATGAGAGAGTTGGCCTGATGAAGTGGCTGGTCGAGACAGTGCAGAAAGCGTCCTCTACACCGCTCAGCATCGATTCGTCCAATATTCAGATCCTGCGTGCCGGTCTTGAAGCCTGTGATCGTTCTAAGGCCAAGCCGATGATCAACTCCGTATCACTGGAACGGGTTAACGCCATACCGCTGGTTAAGGAATTCAAAACAGTGGTCGTAGCCTCTGCTGCAGGCGAAAAAAATTTACCAACTGCCGTTGAAGATAAAATGAAGAACCTGGCTCGACTCATGCCGCTCCTGAGCGATGCCGGCCTCGGAAATGCCGATATTCACATCGATCCACTGGTTTTTCCGATTGCCACCGACTCAGGAAACGGCATGCAGTACTTCAATTCCGCACGTGCGATCAGATCGCAGTATGGTGCCGATATACACATATCGGGCGGGCTCAGCAACATCTCGTTCGGCATGCCGAAACGCAACTTGATCAACCTGGTATTCTCACACCTGGCCGTTGAGGCTGGTGCCGACGGCGGTATTGTCGATCCACTGCACATTAATGATGAAGCACTGGCCGCATTGGACACATCAACTGAATCATACAGCCTGACAAAGGCACTGCTTATGGGCGAAGATGATTTCGGGATGAACTATATAATGGCCAGCCGCGAAGACAGGATATGAGAATAGTCGTTGTCGGACCTGGCGCCATCGGATGTCTCTTCGCCGGGCTACTTGCAGAAGCGAAGCACAGCGTTCTACTGCTGGCCAGAAATCCTGATCATGCTGCCGAGATACTCAAAGGCGGTATCAGGATCGAGGGGATAGGCGGCGCTCGCACCATGCAGGTTCGCGCCACTGCAGATCCTGCAACTTCCGCAGAAGAAGCGGAACTGCTGATGCTTTGCGTTAAATCATACGATACGGCTTCCGCCATCGAACATGCTCTGCCGCTGATCGGTGCTGAAACAACAGTGCTGACGCTGCAGAACGGGCTCGGGAATATTGAGCAAATCGCTGAAAGAGTTTCCTCGGAACAAATCATTGCAGGGACAACCGCACATGGCGCCAATACCACCGGGCCAGGCCATGTCAGACATGCCGGTTCCGGAGAAACGATTATCGGCGCCGTGGATTCAGGAAGCAGGAATAGAGCTCAGGCAACAGCCAATATCCTGAGCGCTGCAGGCATAGAAACAAAGGTCACTGACGATCTGCAGAGCACATTATGGGGTAAACTCATCATCAATGCCGCCATCAATCCGCTCACAGCAATTACCAACCTGCCGAATGGTCGCCTGGTGGAGATTGAAAAACACAGGGAAACACTGCAATTGGCAACCCTCGAAGCTGCCGCAGTGGCAAAGGCAATGGGCATCAAGCTCCCTTACGATGATGCCGTTGCCGCCGTTGAAGACGTATGCAAACGGACATCTGAGAATATTTCCTCGATGCTGCAGGATATGCGCAGCCGCAAAAGAACTGAAATACAGGCAATCAGCGGCATTGTGGTGCGAGAGTCGCGGAAAATGCATATTGCAGCACCAGTAAACGATTATCTGCTTAATAAGATTGAAGAAATGACAAAAGGTCTACCGGAAAATTGAAGGCGCAACTGCGCTTCAGAGAAGAGATTGACAGATTCACAGAACACCGGATATATATACGGACTCTGTATAACGTGTGAGATCACCAACAACGCTAAAAGAGTATGCTATGAAACTTGACCCAACAAAAATGAAAGATTGGGAAATAGCCGAAGCTGCTGAAGCCAACATGAAACCTTTCACCCAAATCGCAGGTGAATTGGGACTTCGGGAAGATGAACTCATCCCCATGGGCAAACAGCTCGGCAAAATCGACTTCGTCAAAACATACGAACGTCTCAAGGGCAATCCGGACGCCAAGTATATCGATGTCACAGCGATCACCCCCACCCCGCTCGGAGAGGGAAAAACAACCACCGCCATGGGCCTTGTCGCGGGACTCGGCGAAATCAACAAGCGCGTAGTTGGCGCTATCCGTCAACCAAGTGGTGGCCCAACATTCAACATCAAAGGATCAGCTGCCGGTGGTGGTCTCGCACAGTGCATCCCGTTGACCCCCTTCTCTCTCGGATTGACCGGGGATATCGATAAGATTACCAATGCGCACAACCTGGCAATGGTGGCACTCACATCCCGCATGCAGCATGAACGCAACTATGACGACGCGCGTCTTGCGAAAAGCAATTTGAAACGACTCGACATTGATCCTGATCGCATCGAAATGCGCTGGGCAATGGACTTCTGTGCGCAGGCACTGCGAAACATCCGCATCGGTATGGGCGGCAAGATGGACGGCTTCGAGATGGATTCCGGATTCCAGATCACCGTGTCCAGTGAGATCATGGCTATTCTGGCAATTGCAAGCGACCTGGCAGACATGCGTGAACGTATGAGCAAGATCGTAGTTGCTTACGACAAGCAGGGCAACGAGGTCACAACGAAGGATCTCGAAGTTGATGGCGCAATGACTGCATGGATGGCCGATGCCATCAACCCCAGCCTTCTTCAGACAATTCAAGGTCAGCCGGTCTTCGTGCATGCCGGTCCATTTGCGAACATCGCCATTGGTCAAAGCTCGATCATAGCCGACAAGATCGCAGCGAAGCTTGGCGACTATCTCGTCACTGAAAGTGGATTTGGTGCTGATATCGGGTTCGAGAAGTTCTGGAACCTGAAATGCCGCTATTCCGGGCTCGTTCCGGACGCCATCGTTGTCGTTTCGACAATTCGCGCACTCAAGATGCACGGTGGTGGACCCAGCGTGAAACCGGGTATGCCGCTTGATGAAGTCTATACGAAAGAAGATCTCGGCCTGCTGGAGAAGGGCTGCGAGAACCTCGTCGCCCACATCGAAACAGTCAAGAAGAGCGGTGTCACACCAGTAGTCTGCGTAAATGCATTCCATACCGACACAAAGGACGAAATCGCAATGATCCGTAAAGTTGCCGAAGACAACGGTGCCTTTGCCGCGCTCTCCGAACATTGGATGAAGGGCGGAGAAGGCTCGATAGAGTTGGCAGAAACGGTTATCGAAGCCTGCAAAGCAAAGAGCGATTTCAAGCTTCTCTACGACCTGAAAACCCCGCTCCGCGATCGTATCGAACTGATCGCCAAGGAAGTTTACGGCGCTGATGGCGTAAGCTACAGCGACGAAGCACTCGAGAAGGCCAAAGCGTTCGAGGCGGATCCTGATGCTGACAAGCTCAGCACCTGCATGGTGAAAACGCACCTGAGCCTGTCGCACGATCCGGATCTGAAGGGCCGTCCCAAAGGCTGGACCCTTCCTATCCGCGACCTTCTCTCATACAAAGGAGCTGGCTTCATCGTGCCGGTTGCGGGTGCAATCAAGCTCATGCCCGGCACAGCATCTGATCCAGCCTACCGTCGAATTGACGTGGATGTAACAACTGGCAAGGTTAAAGGATTGTTCTAACGATTATGAATCCCGTACTGCAATTGGCATTGGACTACCCGGATCTGAAGCGAGCCATGATTCTTGCGCGCGAGGCTGTGGCTGGCGGTATTGATTGGCTGGAAATCGGAACCCCTCTCATCAAAAGTGAAGGGCTCAACGCAGTGCGACAGATT
This sequence comes from Lentisphaerales bacterium, assembly GCA_030622955.1. Taxonomy (GTDB): domain Bacteria; phylum Verrucomicrobiota; class Kiritimatiellia; order JAUXFM01; family JAUXFM01; genus JAUXFM01. Next base: position 1,747 of record JAUXFM010000065.1, on the reverse strand, counting down.
CGAGCCGCATTTCCAAATTTGACATTGGTGGCTGACATGAAAGTGGCGGACGCCGGTCGACTGGAAACCGAATGTGCGGCCAAGTCAGGAGCAGACATTATCTCTGTCCTCGGCACGGCATCGGATGCGACTATCCGCGAATGCGTTGAGGCCAGCGTACGGTATAACTGCCGCATTTCCGTTGACCTCCTGGGCCTGGGGTCAATCGAGCAAATGATAGAACGTGCAGGAGCAGTTGAAGCCATGGGTGTCTTTGCTGTTTGCGTCCATACACCGATTGACAAGCAGATGCAGGGCCGCCTGGCCCTGGATGATGTGGCGGCAATCTCGAAAGCAGTTAGCATCCCCGTGGCTGCGGCTGGCGGGATCCATTCAGAATCTGCCGCAGACGCGGTTTCTTGCGGTGCCTCCATCGTAATAGTGGGCGGTGCGATTACCAAAGCGCCGGACGCCAGGGCGGCGACACAAACACTTAAACGCGTGATCTCTTCCGGAGTTGGCGAGAGCACCGAATTCTTCAAAAGAGGGAATCTTGCATCCATTGCAGAAACGTTGCAGAAAGTTACTGCCGCGAATGTCTGCGATGCCATGCACAATAGCGGCGCACTGCTTGGCATTCGGGCCATCGTGCCTGGCGCCAGAGCCATAGGACGTGCCCTCACCGCCTGGACATATCCTGGCGACTGGAGCAAGTCGGTCCAAGCCATTGACGCAGCTGAACCCGGCCAGATTATTGTAATCGATTCCGGCGGTGTGCCACCTGCTGTCTGGGGCGGCAAGGCCAGCAAGACCTGCAAAGAAAAAGGCATTGCAGGCGTTGTTATTCACGGAGCAATACGTGATACGGCAGAAATTAAGGCCATGGGTTTTCCAGCATTCGCTACAACGATCTGTCCAATGGCAGGCGAGCCAAAAGGTAAGGGCATGATTGATGTGCCGTTGATTCTGTCCGGCGTAACCGTGCGAACCGGCGACTGGATTGTGGCCGATGACGACGGTGTAGTTGTAATTCCCGTCGAAAAAGCAACAGAATCAGCCAATCGGGCAATGGCCGTGGTAGAACAGGAAGATCGAGAAAAAACGGAAATATCCAACGGTAGAACATTAGGTCAAATCGCCGAACTTGCCAAATGGGATCAATACGGCCGCAATGAGAAATAATTCATGACGATTATGGACAAGAGAAACGAATTCAGTGTCCTGGCCGACAATCAACTCGAAGCGCTTGGCGCGCTCCTGCGCCACGTTCCAGAATCTGAAGTCGAAACCATGATCTCCCGAATTCCATCGGCAAATCACATTTTTTTAGGCGGCTGCGGCCGCAGCCGCCTGGTAGCTGAGTGGTTTGCCGTGCGCCTGGCTCAAATGGCGCGAAATGTGCATGTGGTAGGATCTGCCACATGTCCCCCAGCCCTGGCAGGTGATCTGTTTCTGGCAATATCCTGCAGCGGTGACACGCAGACAACAGTCGCTATGGCCAGGACAGCACAGCAGGCTGGCGCCTTCGTCATCGGGATAACTGCCCGCAAAGACTCAATGCTGGGAAGCCTGTCAGATGCGACAGTTCTAATCCCATCGCAGCTGGCTGAGATCAAAGCCATAACCGCAATAGTGATCGGCCCTTCCAATAACGCACTATTTGAACAGGCGGCACTGATGCTGTTTGATTCCGTGATCCCATTATTGCTGACGCGGTTAAGAATGACCGTGGAGAACATGCGTGAGAATCACACAAACTTAGAGTAGG
>JAUXFM010000082.1 GCA_030622955.1 Lentisphaerales bacterium | reverse complement strand
CTGCGCCTTAAAGAGGCCCTCCCCCGTATTAACGCCTTGCGCGATGTCAGTCGACTGCTTATCAAGCGAAACTATTACGGAACATGTGTCGAAACCGATACCCTTGGAGGCATCAATGTACCCGATCTCCTTGATCTTCTCACGGGCGATCTCGGCGTAGTTCACCGATCCACGGCTGGTAATCTCGCCGGCAATCAGCACCATCCCGGTTGTCACCAACGTCTCACAGGCCACTCGACAATGCTTATCTGCCGCCATATTGGCGTCAAGTATTGCATCGGAAATCCCGTCAGCAATCTTGTCGGGATGGCCTTCTGTAACAGACTCCGAGGTAAACAGGTATTCATTCTTTGGCATATTTCCTCCGTTCATAAGCTAGAATATTCGCGAGAGATTTTGCACCTTTCAACCCGTAAGTTCAAGGATTTCAGGTGCTATTTTTAGTATTAGTTCACGACAATGCCCGAGGACTTCACCGGCACTTCGTGCGAGCAGGGCAATCTCTGCAAGCTCGCGTGCCTCTTTCGCCGTTATGTTGCAAATGACGTCCTTGACGAGCGGAACAGCGGAGGGAACGACGCTTAGCTCATCAATTCCGAACCCGATCAGAAGCGGTGTCATCACAGGATCCGCCCCCATTTCACCGCACAGTCCAACCCAGACACCCTGCTTGTGACCGACATCTATCGTGTCCTTGATCAGCCGCAGAATCGCCGGATGCGTCGGCTCGTACAGGTATGCTACCCGTTCATTCACGCGATCGACCGCGAGCGTGTACTGGATGAGGTCATTCGTCCCGATGCTGAAGAAAGCTACATGATCAGAGAGCACATCTGCGGTCAGCGCCGCAGAAGGGGTTTCAATCATGACTCCGATATCCAAGTTCTCATCAAAAGGCAGATTCTCCTCCTGCAGTTCATTCATCGCCTCTTTCAAAATCGCGTTGGCCTGGATTATCTCGCCGGCGTTACTCACCATCGGGTACATGATTTTGACATTCCCCCGAGTGCTCGCCCTTAGAATCGCACGCAACTGTGTTTTCAACATGTCGGGCTGGGCCAGGCTCAAACGAATCGCCCTGCAACCAAGAAACGGATTCATCTCGTTAGGCACACGAACGTCTGAAAGAAACTTGTCGCCCCCTATGTCGAGAGTCCGAATGATCACCGGAGCCGGAGACAGCCGACTCGACACCTTCTCGTATGCCTCTGCTTGTTCGTCTTCCGAAGGCAACCTCTCCTTCGAGAGATAGAGATACTCCGTCCTGAACAGCCCTACTCCGTTCGCGCCGTGCGAGAGAACTGCGTCAATGTCTTCCGGTACTTCGACGTTGGCCGAGAGAATAATCGTCCGCCCATCTTTGGTTTTCGCCTCCTGATCCTTCAACGTTGTCAACCCTGTAACGATGCTTCGCCTGGTCTCAACGACCCTTCCGTATTCCTCGAGCCTTTCAGAGGTAGGCCGCAGGATCAATATACCCTTGTTGCCATCGATAAGGATTTCATCACCTGTAGAGACCCGTTGCGTAATGTCGTGTAGCCCCACGATAGCAGGGATCTCCATACCCCTCGCCATCACGGCTGTATGCGAGGTCGGACTACCCAGGTCAGTGGCAAAGCCCTGGACGACATCCTTCTTCATCGCCGCGGTATCCGACGGTGACAGATCATTGGCGACGATAATATGCTTCCTGTTAAGTTGCTCGAAGATCGAAATACTGCGCCCCGACAGGTTCTGAAGGAGTCTGCGCACCACGTCCTTGATATCGGCCGTCCGCTCTTTGAGGTAGTCGTCATCCACGGCTCCCAGTGCAGCCGTATATCGTGTAGCGACAATGCGTACGGCCCCTTCAACATTAATGCCGGACTTCCTTATCTCAGCAATCACTTCCCCGATCAGAGCCCCGTCATCGAGGACCATCAAATGCGCATCAAATATGTTCGCACTGTCCTTTTGCGCCGCTTCAACAACGTCATCCTGGACCTGCTTGATCTGGCGCCTCGTTTCGATCAACGCATCTTCAAAGCGACCAATCTCCTGTGCGACATCATCGGCAGCTACTGCATACTCCTCAACATAGCTATCCTCTGCTGTATACAGGAAGACAGGCCCGATAACGACACCCGTACAAACACCAATGCCCTTGATGACGATTTCGCCGCCGGGATCAGGAGTTGGGACGCTCATTAATCATTATCCTCTACATCGAACCCGTTATTCACCAGCGCCTCAAGAGCATCAAGCGCATCCCCCGCATCCGAGCCGACTGCCGTCACAGAGATCTTGGTTCCCCGATGCGCTTCCAGGGTCATAAGGCTCATGATGCTCTTACCCGAGACCTCCGCACCATCTTTGGCAACGGTAATCGCGGCCTCAAATTTCATCGCCTTCTTCACAAACATAGCAGCCGGCCTGGCATGAAAACCATTGGGGTTCTGGATCTCCAGCTCCCTGGTAAGCCCACGCTCTTCAATCCCCTGTTCTGTGCTCGATAGGTTCATGCCTGCTACCTGTACAATTCTAGATGAGCTCGTCCGGCTCCCGCTCACGATCCTCGTGATTCCTGGCCCCATGCTTCGCCTTGACCTTGTGATCTGTCACCTTGTCACGAAGTTTTCGCAGCTGTTTCTCAACCTTATGCGTCGCTGCATCTATAGCCGTCCGTATGTCGTCGGCCTTGTCATCAGCTTCCACCCTGATCCGGTTCTTCCCCTGCACAACGAGTTCGGCAATGTTGCTGTGCCGCTGTGCATCCAATATCATGTGGACATGCTCGAGTCGCGGGAATTCATCCAGCAACGATTGTGATTTGTCCCGCGCATAGTCCTGAATCATCCCCGGCAGTTCCACGTGCCTGCTCGTAATCTCAATAGCCATTCTTCGTTCCTCCGTAACTTACATGTTAAATCTTGGGCCAAGGTAGAGGTCCCTGCTCACCTGATCGTTAGTCAGGAAATCGCTCGTTCCCTCTCTGAGCACTTTGCCTTCGTAGAGAAGGTATGCCTTATCAACGATCTCCAACGTTTCCCTGACACTATGATCAGTGACAAGAATACCCATGCCACGCGCCTTGAGGTTGCCGATGATCTTCTGCACGTCATAAACCGCCAATGGATCCACCCCACTGAAAGGTTCATCCAGCAACAGCAGAGAAGGATTCGTGACCAATGCGCGCGTAATCTCAAGTCGCCGCCGCTCGCCACCGCTCAGGGTAAAAGCTTTCTGCTTTGCGAGGCTGCGAATCTCCAGTTCTTCCAGCAGTGAATCAAGCTTGATGAGGCGATCCTTTCTCGACATATTGAGCGTTTCAAGAATGGCCATCACGTTCTCTGCAACTGTGAGCTTCCGGAATACAGAAGGCTCCTGCGCAAGATAACCCATCCCTCTCCTGGCACGCATATACATGGGGACCCGTGTCACGTCCTCCCCCTCGAAATAGACGGCTCCTGACCTAGGTTTTATCAACCCCATGACAATGTAGAATGTCGTCGTTTTGCCGGCCCCATTCGGACCGAGCAGGCCAACCACCTCGCCCCGCCCGACGGAAATGTTCACACCGTCGACAACACAACGGCCATGATAAGCCTGGACAATATTTTCAGCATGCAACAACCCGTTATCAAGCGACATCTTACCGATCTCCACAGTTCCTTTAAAACACTGACTTCTTTGAATTACCTGAAAGCACCATCTGCAGATGGCCCGGCTCGCAGATCACCCTGTCCTTATCTGCCCAGAAGGTGATCTTCCTGCCCGTGAGGAAGTCTCTTCCCCTGGAAACAGTCGGTTGCCCTGTCAACAACACCATTCCCAACTTCACATCATACACGGCTTTTTTGCATGACGCCTTCCGGTCATTCTGAACGACCTTGACCTTGCCAACAGCTGTAATGAAACGAACGGCATCATCTTGAAGAACTACCGTGAGACTGTCACCGGTCAGTTTCATTTGCGGATCAACAACCACTACGTCACCATCGAAAACAGCGACCTCATCCGCATGTATGTATACCATGGATTTTGATGTCACGACGGTATTGGTTGCGACATTCGCTCTCTTGAAAGTGAGTTTGGTCTTATCGAGGACCTCAACCTTCTTATCGCTCGCACGCCAACCCACGCCGGTCATAATTATACCCCGATGATCCACTCGAATCCCTGAATCAGAACTCGCAATACCTGTATCCCGGTCGTAGTCACACCGCTCCGAATCCATTTTTGTAATCAGCTTCCCGTCTTCGTATTTCTTGAGACAAACGCCAACAGCCTTTATGTCCGCCTCATCTATTCCACTTGCAGTCCGGGCCGTGAACTCTGACAGAAGCTTGTTGTCCGGATCGTAGGTCGGCACCCGGATCTTACGCGCCTCATCATCAGCGGCCCTGCAGAGAAGAGTCATCAGCAACAGGGCTGTTACTGTGAATCCAAAGCCCCTGTTAACCAACGATCTCATTTATCCCTCTCAGTTCCCGCCACAGGCGTCGAATGGCGTTAAATGGAACAGCATTGTTCCGGTCACAACGTGCTTTGCCAGGAGTCTTATGCGTTTCAATGAAAACCGCATGACAACCAGCCGCAACCGCAGCGCGAGCTAGGGCAGGTACCCACCTGGCATCGCCACCGGAGCAATCACCTCCTGCGCCAGGTAGTTGCACACTGTGCGTCGCGTCAAACACAACGGGATAGCCCATCTCCCTCAGTATCAACAGGCTTCTCATATCGACCACCAGATTGTTATAACCGAAGCATGTCCCACGTTCCGTCATCAGAATTCTTTTGCAACCTGCGCCCTCGAGTTTCTCAATGATATTGATGCAATCGGCAGGCGCCACAAATTGACCTTTCTTCACGTTTACCGCTCGCCCACTCTCAGCAGCAGCGATCAGCAGATCTGTCTGCCGACAGAGAAATGCGGGCACCTGTATAATATCTGCTACTTCGGCAACCCTGGAAACATCCAAATCCCTGTGCACATCAGTGAGGATCGGCAGATCATATCGCTCCTTGATCTCGGCAAGTATATCCAGCCCCTTGTCGAGCCCGGGCCCCCGAAAAGATCGAATCGACGACCTGTTGGCTTTGTCGTAGGAAGCCTTGAAGACAAGCGGTATTCCTTCTGAAGCAGCAAGTCTTGCCAGAGATGCCGCGAGTTCCATGCAGGCCCGCCTGCTCTCTATTACGCATGGCCCGGCGATAAGAGACAGCGAACCGCCGGCACCTATCTTTACATTTCCTGCTTTTATGGTCTTCATCATGCCAATTAGCCCGCCAAACCGGCCTTTCTGAGCGCTTCTTCAGCGTATTTCACATCCTCTGGCGTGTCAACGCCGATTCCACCTGCAGCTACCTTCAACACACGTATTCGCCCGCCAATATGCAGTGCGCGAAGCTGCTCAAGCTTCTCGGCGATCTCCGCAGGCGACGCTTGAGCTGCAACAAACCGCGCAAGGAACTCCGCTTTGTATGCGTAGATACCAAGATGACGCAAATGAAGATCTTCGACCTCACAGTGACTATCCCTGACAGAGGGGATCATTGACCTGGAGAAGTACATGGCCCCACCCCGCTCATTGCACACAACTTTGACAACAGATGGGTTGCCAAGTTCGTCTTCACCCGTGATCGGCGTCGCGGCCGTCGCCATGTCCCAGTCATCCCGGCCCAACATCAGTTCGACAAGATCATCGATAAGATCAGGATCAATGAGGGGCTCATCCCCCTGGATGTTGACCACAACAGAGCAATCGATATCCGAGACCGCCTCAGCAATACGGTCTGTACCCGACATATGATCGACACTGGTCATGACCGCTTTGCAGCCGAGACTCGTTACCGATTCCAGGATCCTCGAATCGTCAGTTGCAACGAGCACATCATCAAGCCGTTTTGCCTGCTGTACCCGTTCAACAACCCAGTGAATCAATGGCTTGCCACATATCTCCACAAGGCTTTTTCCCGGCAAACGCAGAGCTGCCCACCGCGCCGGTATGACCCCTACTACTCGCATTCTTCTATTCTCCTCAGGTTCTTATCCGATCCAGCACAAACATTTCTCTGGTTCAATCAAGAGATTCGAGTAGTTCATCGGTAGAACAGGTTGCGGTGCCGATCTTGCCCACCACAACTCCCGCAGCATGGTTCGCCAGCATGGCTGCTTCAACATGGCTGGCACCGGCTGCGAGGGAGAGCAGAACTACAGCAATGACGGTATCTCCTGCGCCACTGACATCGAACACTTCCTGTGCTTTGGCAGCTATAATCTCCGGCTCATTCCCTCTGGATGCCACATACATGCCAAGCTGCCCCAATGTGACAATGAGAAGTTCAGGATGCCACTTGGCAAACAGAGTTTCACTAATTGAACCAAGCGCATCATTCGTCGCGAGATCACCGACAAGTGGCGCCACGCCGACGCCAGCTGCCCAACAGGCTTCCTTGTAGTTCGGCGTCGCAACTGTCAACTTCGGGATCCGCAGGTCGTGGTTTTCTTTGGGATCAAAACCTACCGGCACTGCACCCGCACTGTCAAGAACGCTGTCGACCAGTGCTTGTCGAACCACGCCCTTGCCGTAATCCTCGATAACAATACCGTCCACTCCTTTCGCCAGTTTCGCCACCTTGGCGTAAAGATCATCTAATGCGGCATCGCTGAAATCGCAGTCATCCTCCCAGTCTACCCTGGCCACCTGCTGTCTGTCGGCCAGTATACGGGTCTTGACGGTTGTGCGGACATCGGGCATCCTCGAGATCCCATCGGTACTTATCCGCTCTTGCTCTAGTACTCCGACCAGGACGTCGGCTGCCTCGTCGGCACCCGTTACCCCCGCGACTACTGCATCTGCGCCCAATGACCTGATATTCCTGGCCACGTTCGCCGAGCCGCCCGGCATATTATCCTCGCCTTTAACACGAACAACCGGAACCGGGGCCTCGGGAGAGATTCTATCAACTGAACCATGCACGTATCTGTCAAGCATGAGGTCACCTACAACAAGGATTTTCTTCCCGTCAAAACCGCTGACTAATTCCCTCGTACGATCAGCACTGATCATTATTTCCTCCGATAGTTCTAAATGAATCAAAACATTAATGGGACATCAGGTCGGATACCTGCCCGCTACTCCTGCGGGGTCCCGGCCCGTCGCTCGCCCCAGAAGCTATGACCAGATCTTGTTTTCTTCTGGTCAGATGTGTACTTGAGCTGAATATAGTCAAGCTCGTCAATAGCCAGCCATTCACGTTCAAGGTTGTAGACAGGGGCAATATTCGCACCAGATGCGTGATCTATCCATAAATAGTAGTGATACAGCAACCTGTCGCCTGCCTCGGCCCGAGCCATGCTAAACCTTACACCCGTGGCACGCGTAATATCACGACCTGCCCCGTCAATCAGTCTTATCGAGCTATTCTCAACGCGCAGGCAGACATCATCACGGAATCCCTTTGTCTCCGCTACGATATCCTCAACACTTTCAAGAGAAGCGAGAACGGCAAAAGCTGATGGCTCCCACGCACCTTCTGCACCCCTAGCCAGGACAAGATCACATTCGTTCAACATCACTTTCACACGCGGATTGCAGCCCAGAGAAATGCGCGCCTCGCTCACCTGCAGATAGCCCTCACCTTCCTCACCATTGCCAGATACGATGTTCTCCGCTATCAGGACATAAGGAAATCCTATCCTCGTCCCTCCCACTAAAAGTTGCATGCCAAGCCGATTCTCCATCCACTGTTCGACGAGAGTTCTCGCGCCATCTGTCCTTGCCGCGATCCAACCTGCCACCATGAGCAGGACAAGCACTATCATCAGAACAACGAGCGTTCTAGTCACAAAGCGCCACCTACTGACGCCCGGTGAAGAGACCGTGAACTTCTGTTTCCTTTTCGACTCCTCAGTCATTGCCTATAGGCCTCCCTGCCCCCGAACAGGCTCCTGCCCAACCTGATCCAGGTTGAACCTTCCTCAACCGCAACTTCAAAATCATTCGACATTCCCATCGACAAATCGTTGATCGCGAAGCCCTGGCCACACATCTCTTCGCGAAGCTCCCTGAGCTTCGCGAAGAACGGCCGTGCATCTTCAGGGTTCTCGGCAAATGGCGGCATCGTCATCAGTCCCCTGACTTCGACCCGCGCCATATCTTGAGCCGATTCCAGCACGGTCCGCACATCATCTGGAAGCATACCATATTTGGCGCCCTCACCCGAAACGTTAACCTCAAGGAAAACCGGCACCGCCGATAGCGTTTCTGCGGCCCTGTCGATCCTTTCCAGCAACTTAAGGGAATCCACAGAGTGGATCAGGGAGAACAGACGTACCGCCTCTTTGATCTTGTTCGACTGTAGATGCCCCACCATGTGCCATTCCAGCTGACTGGAACAGAGAGGAATCTTTCCCTTCGCTTCCTGCACCCTGTTCTCGCCAAAAATGGAAAGCCCGCAGCGCGCTGCCACCTCTATGGCTTCAGGCCCGAATTTCTTAGAGATGGGGAGCAACTGAACATCGTTCACGCTCCTCCCGGAGCGATCACATGCTGACTTGATTCTTTCTCTTATGCCGTCAAGTCGTTCCTGGAATGCGTCATCAATCATCACTACTTCTCCATTAGCCTGAACAACTGCGGCACCGTTTCACGGATATCACCACTGATGTAATAGCCCGTTCCTTCAAATGCCTCCGGGATCCGGGCAACAACACTCTTCAAATCCCTGAAGTAATACGCGGGGCACTCACTATCTTGCACCGCGTTCATGTCCGATACCTCCCTGAAATCAAAGACTGCTGTGACCAGGCCTATTGGTGGTGCGCCCGCATTGGCAACGGCAGAAACTGCCTTGAGCATCACTTCCGGCCCCATCACGGCCGAGCCAATGTTAAGGAACATCCCGGATTCGCGGCATTTCTCGACCGCAGCGACGAAGATCCCAAAATCCCTGCCGCTCGTGCCGCCGGTGACCTCACCATCGAAATCGGGATGAGCGTTAACTATGTCTGCCCCAATTGCAACATGCACCGTGAATGGCACGCCCAGTGAATAAGCAGTAGCCATGAGGCTCTTGTCAGAGCGTGGAAACTCGCAGCCGACACCAGCAAGCTTGCCATTGAGCGCGGCGCCCAGACATTCACCGAATCCCAGCTTTGCCTCGTTGCCAAGTCGCAGAATCCGGTTCATCGTTCTGCCGGTCTCATCAGCAAAACCGAACTTTCCCAGTCGCAGGGCATCAGGCACATCTTCGCTGGTCTCGCCAATCATCGCCAATTCCATGTCGTGGATTGCCCCTGCACCATTCGTTGCCAGGTGCGTGATCCATCCCTCCCGCATCCACTGCGCGAGGATCGGGGAAAGCCCGTTCTTGATAAGATGTGCACCGGTGAAAACAATGACCGGACTACCGGCCGTCCTGCAGCACCTCATTTCCGCAGCGATTCTCTCAAGGTCTGGCGGCGGTGCAGGCATGTCTCTCTTCACCAGATCATCGAGATCGATCATGTTCGACAGGTTCACAACATTGTTGCGCTCGGCGATCGGGTAAGTAGTAATCCGACTGAAATCAAAACACTCGTAAACACCTTCGTACTTCATCAACTCTCCCCTCTAGACAGTCTGCCGACCGGCAACAGCTCTCGCGAGTGTTACCGGATCCGAATAGGCCACTCCACTTCCCGCTGGCAGCCCTGAGGCAAGCCTCGTTATCCTGAGCTCGCTGTCACCAAACAGGTCACAGATAAAGCTCGCCGTAGCATCACTTTCGACATCGGTATTCAACGCCAGCACTATTTCCTTAAATTCTCCTGCACGTACCCTCTTAACTAGGGCTCTCAAGCGCAGATCCTCGGGACCTTCCCCCCGCATCGGTGATATCCTGCCCCCGAGCGAATGATACCGACCCCTGTAACCACCAGATCGCTCAATAAGCATCATGTCACTTGGATCCTCAACAACACAGAGGACGCTGTTGTCGCGTGTTGTATCGGTGCAGAACGAACAGGGATCTTCATCAACATGCGCTATATTACCGCATTCAGAACAGAGACAGATCTTGCCGTCAATCTCCTGGAGCAGGCCTGAAAGCTCCATCAACAGGCCATCCTTGTCCCGCACCAGCTTCAATGCCATGCGTTCGGCTGAACGACGGCCAATGCCCGGCAGTTTGCTCAGACATGAGGTCAGCTGTCCGAGTGTTTCGAGCGCTTTCATGGGATCCCCACCTAGTCCCTGACCTCCACTATTCGCCCTTCGAAAACGTCGAGAACCTTCTGCACCGCCGGCTCCTTTACCCACTCTCGCTGTGACTGTGCCTTCTTCTCGGGCTCCTGGCCATCAGCTGGCTCGCCACTGTCAATCCCGGCTACCTCACAGAACTCAACAGTGACCTGACGCCCCAGAACCTGGCCCAACACATGCTGCAGAGCTTTCCTGTCACGCGGCGCCTTCGCGCGTTCCATAACATCGGCAAATTCCCGATCAAACCCGATAACAACACGATTCGATTCTACCGAAAGTGGTTTCGCATCAAGCAGGTAGTTCTTTGCAAGTACCGCGATCTTGCTCACTTTCTCGACGATCTCGTGCCACTTGCCGGTGAGCATGCCAATCTCATCCCCTTGCGGCATTTTGGTTTCAGGTTCAGGCATCGGCTTCTCCGCAACTGTCTCGCTCTGTTCGATCTTCTCAACAGCCGGCGCGACTTGCACCTGCGCCGTTTCACAGAGATTTGATTTGAGCGAATCGATCTCTTTCATGATCTTCTCTATCGATACAACGACCGATGCACGAGAACATCGGATAAGTGCAGTTTCAAATAACGTGCGTTTCGAAAGCGCATATCTTAACCGATCCTGCGTCTGTGTCAGGATATCGGCGATCCGAAGACAGCGAGCCATATCGGTCAGCGCTGCCTGTCGTGCCAGTATCTCAAGCTGGTCCCCGGCAATATCAAGCTGCCCTGCATTGTCTCCCATGCTAAGAAACACCAGCAGGTTCCTGAAATGCTCGAGCAACTCAATCACAGCACGCTGCATATCTTTGCCGCCTCGATCCAGTTCAGCTACAACAGTGACAACGTGTTTCACGTCTCCTTCGAGCACTGCCTCAGCCAGGCCTTCGAGGGTCGACTGCGCAACGAGTCCGAAAACAGACAGTACATCTTCCTCGGAGATGTTTTTACCCTTAAATGAGATGATCTGGTCAAGAGCAGACTCCGCATCCCTGAGACTTCCCTCAGCACCACGTGCGATCGCGAGAAGCGCATGCTCCTCGGTTTCGACTCCTTCTGCCGTCGCCACCATCTTGAGCCGCTCGACAATCAGTGGAACGGCGATCCGCCTGAGATCAAACCGCTGGCATCGCGAGAGGATGGTCGCCAGTATCTTCTGGGGTTCCGTTGTGGCAAAGATGAATTTCACGTGAGGAGGTGGCTCTTCCAAGGTCTTGAGCAGCGCATTGAATGCTGGTGTGCTGAGCATATGGACTTCGTCGATGACATATATCTTGAATGTGCCCTTCATCGGCGTGTATTTAACTGTCTCGCGAAGGTCCCTGACCTGTTCGACGCCATTATTGGAGGCACCGTCTATCTCGAGAACGTCAAGATTGGTCCCACCCATGATTTCGCGGCAGGAATCACACTTGTCACAGGGTTTAATTACAGGGCCTTCGGCACAGTTAAGGGCCTTTGCAAAGATCCGGGCCATGGATGTCTTGCCGGTCCCTCTTGGACCGACAAAGAGATAGGCATGTGCCATTCTTCCGCTGGTAATCGCGTTCTGAAGGGTCCGGGTGACATGATCCTGGCCCACAACATCCTCAAACTGCTGAGGGCGCCACTTTCTCGCGAGTACCTCGTATGACATCGTAATCCTCTTCGATTGCTCTTTTCCTGCCCCAGATAATGCGCCCGTTGCAGCGATTTTACAAGTATATAAGAGTGGGCTATTGACGGCCTGTTGCCCAAATATCACGACCCTGCGAGGAGGCTATTCTGAGATGATTGCAAGGCGACAGCAAAGAGACGATGCCAAAGCATCATCGATGAGCTGCAACATAGCAATCACT
>JAUXFM010000077.1 GCA_030622955.1 Lentisphaerales bacterium | reverse complement strand
TGACCATCAAGGTGAGCCTGGCAAGGTCGGCAATCTTCAAATTCACGTGAGCGACAGCAAATTGTCTTCGACGTGGCATCAGGGTGGAATTGGTGCGGCAGCCACGAACAGCATCGATGTTGCCTGGAACCAAACAGAGCAACGTTATGAATACGATGTTACCCATGTCCTGGACACTGTCGACAAAATCAACAACTGCGAAGCGCTGATCCAGAACCAGAACCAGTCTGGCGGCACGATCTTCCTTGACTACATCTACATCGAAGTAGATTACTACTAATGGCGCATAGTGGTTGAAGAACCTTGCAAAGGTCGTCCGGATCATCAGCAACTCAACAATCCACCATATGCCACAGGAGTACAGTTGGCTACGAAGAAGACAGACATCAACTCGGAACGGGCCTTCGCATACCCTTTCTCAGTGAGGACATGGGCGCCGGCACTTGCTCCACTGGCCATCCACTTCATCCTGCTGGTTCTTTTCATGCTGTACCCCGAGACGGCCTCCTGGACTGACCATCGCTCCTTCAATACTCTTCCCTACATACTCCTGGGAATCGTAACGCTGCTGGGTGTTATCTTTATCCAGAACCGGATTTCGCTCGTAGCCATCCTGATGGCGGCCATTACGCTCCTTGCCGATCACTTCTTCTTCGGGAAGGATGAACCGGCCAGCGGCAACGCCGTTCTCTTTCTCGGTGCCCTCTATATACCGGTGCTCCTTACCATGTTCTACCACCTTCAAGAGCGGGGCACCTTCACCGTCCACGGCATGGCCCGCGCAATGATCGTGCTTTCGGCAATCCTTGTGCTCCTTATTCTTCCACGGATTCTTCCAATGCCTGAACGAGTTGAAACACCCCTACTGCTCCGGCATCTGTCCGGCGCGGTGCAACTGCCAATCATTGCGTTGATCGCCTTCCTGCTGTCAATCCCGATCCTCTTGATCCGGAGAAGCCATGAAAGCCCCCTGCTCGGCCCCATGTTCATCGTTGCGATCCTCTTTGCGCTCACGGCCATGAACCTGAAATCAACAGCGTGGAAGCCTGTACAGGCGCGAAGTGTTCTGCTCACCTTCATGTCCGGATCCGCCGCAACTCTCGCATGGGCAATCCTTGAAAGCTCATGGCGCCACGCACATATGGATGAATTGACGGATCTGCCCGGTCGTCGCTCGCTGAAACATCACATGGCAAGACTCCGCGGCACTTACGCAATCGCCGTATTGGACATAGACCATTTCAAAAAGATAAACGACAAATACGGCCACGATGTGGGCGACCAGGCACTACGCTTCATTGCATCGCATCTCAGGGCCAACAATGCAGGCAAGGCATACCGCTTCGGCGGCGAGGAATTTGTCATTATCTGTGAAGGTGACGATCAGAAGGAAACGACCGCCGCCCTGAATGAGCTCAGGGAAGATATCGCCAGCAAGCCGTTCCAACTGCGCTCTGCACAGCGCCCCAAAAGTAAACCTGGCAAAACACCCAGACGCCAAGGTGGGGCGCGAACATCCTCTATCAAGATCCGTGTAAGCATCGGTGTTGCACGCATAAGCACGAAACACAATGGCCCGCAGCAAGTTCTTGAATCGGCAGACAAGGCACTCTACAGAGCGAAAGACGGCGGCAGGAACAAGGTCGTTGTTTCTGGCAGGTGAAGATGGTCTCAGCTCTCAGCTCTCAGCTCTCAGCTCTCAGCTCTCAGGTTTCAGGTTTCAGGGAAGAGTATGTGGCAATGCAATCAGTGCGCAAGAGGTACAACCAATAACCCTTGAGCAATAGACGATTCGAGCCGCGCGACCCCAACCGCGCCACGCCAGTGATGGGTGTTTCTTTTTCTGTGGCGGTCTGGGCCAGACCGACCTACCCTGACCAATTCACTCGTGATGAACAGGTAAAGGTAGGGCGCGACGGCCTCGGCGCGCCGTCTTCTGCCGCAACCGATAAGCTTTCATTCTAACCCGGTAGCCTTATCGATCTCTGCGCGACAACGTTTCAGGGCCTCAACTACTTCGGGGTCGAACTGGGTGCCGACACATGACTCCAGCTCTGATATGATTTCATCTGCCGGCATGGGTTTGCGGTAGACTCGCTCAAATCGCATCGCATCATACGCATCTACAACAGAGATCAACCTGGCAAGCCGATGGATCTCTTCGCCCTTCAACCCACGCGGATAGCCGGTCCCATCGAACTTCTCCTGGTGTGCATAAGCCACCTCTGCCTCATCCTTGAGGAACGGGAAATTCACCAGAAGGTTATACCCAATTTCCGGATGCCGTTTCATTTCGATCGTTTCTTCTGCAGTCAGCTCACCAGGTTTCTGGAGAATTGCGTCCAAAATGCCCAGCTTGCCGATATCATGGAACCTGGCACATCTTTCGGCCAAGAGCACATCCTGTTCATCGTACCCCATCTCCCTGGCAACTATTCCTGCGCACCTGGCCGAGCGTTCGGCATGTGCGGCGGCTCCCCGCTCATGGGCATCAAGTGTCATAAGGATCAAAGAGTTCAGGGCCAGCATGACAGATTGGACCTCCACCGTTCCATAGCTACCCTTGGAGCGCTCGATATCCAGAATATCGACCTGCTCAGAATATTCCTCCGTCACATAATCGGCCGGTTTCTCCACTTTGTTCAACACGTCCGCAATCCCCATCGTGAACTTCATGATGTCGCGCAAGCCCTTCTTAAACTCTTCTTTGTCGCCATCCCCTTTATCCAGCGCCATGTGGAGCAACTGTGCCCGGACCATGATAACCGTCAATGATTGGTTCAGATTATGCATCAGGGCGCCGGCCAGTTCCTGAACAGCCTCTTTCTTGTGTGCTTTCTCAATGTGCCTGGCCCGTTGCTTATCCTCGGTCACATCACTGATAGCGAGGACGCAGAAGGACATCTCTTTCGTTGTTCCCAGCGCAGTTAATTCCAGCCTGCGCTTCCCCTTCCCCGGCAATTCAAAATCATGTTCCACTACTTTTGAAGCACCGTCCGAATCCATGAGGTCGGAAAAGAACGACGCGTCATCGCACTTCAGCAAATCGCCCAGCTTCCTGTTCAGCACCTGTTCAAATTCCGTACAATCGAGGAGATCAAGAAATGCGCGGTTGACCCTCGTAACCTCGCCCTCATGCGTCACCAGTAGCATGACCTGGGGATTGAGGTCGATCATCTGCTCAAGCTGCTGCTTGGCACGTTCTATTGTCTTGTCGAGGTTTTCCATGGCAACAAAAGCATCTTACATAATACATTCGCCTACTGCAAGAATCTGGAGATGACCCGATAGCTCTATGAATGTTCTTATTGTCGCCGATAATACTGTGCTTCTGGCTGGCCTTGCAGGACAGGGGCAATGGGCTGGCTAGGCCATTGACACTGCCAACAGTGCAAAGGAAGCGGCTCGGGGCAAAATAGAGTTATAAGTGGAAGTGATGGGCTGGTGCTGATCCTTGATTGCGAAGGGGTAAGCCCATAATGAAAAGTCGCTCGCCTGCCATCTTGAGGTCTTTCTTCTTTTCCTGTAATATATTTGTAATCCAATGCACTTGAGGGCCCTAAAAGCATTTGTAGCATCTGCCTTTCTGCTGTCGTGCAATTCGTCTGTTTTCGCCAGCGAACTGCACGAAGCGGCCCGGCGCAATGATCTCGATGCGGCGACAGAAATACTGGAACACACCGGCCCGTCGGATATCAATGGGACGATCAACAATGGGGTCACGGCCCTGCACATTGCTGCGGCGCTCAATCATCGTGATATGACCGCCATCCTGATCAAGCATGGTGCACGCATGAATGCCCATACAGGGATCGGAGCCACACCTCTGCATTGGGCGGCAAGTCAGAATGCACAGGATACTGCAGAGCTTCTCATATGGGGCGGCGCGAACCTCAACTGCTGCACCAGAACCGGCATAACGCCTCTCCACTGGGCCGCATTCAAGAATAGCCGACAGATAGCCGATCTGCTCATCAAATCGGGGGCCGACATCAACGCCAGAACCAGGAATGGCGCGACAGCTTCTCAACTGGCAATGTTCGCCAATGCCGACGATGTTCTATGGATGATCTCTGACCATTCGCTGGGCACCGACATCGAGGCCTTCCCTCGCCATGAGGCTGTTGGCGTTTATGCCCCCGAAGGTGAAGATCCACCACCAGATCGATTCAGCATACGGCTGGGCGGCGGCAAGGTCAGAAACAAGGCCAGCATATCCTTCGAGACAACTGCTTCGGTGACTGCGGCTGACGTTGTGGCGCTCGTGGCGCCACAATACAAAGGCGGCGGCGGCGATATCGGGGATTTGACGGCGCACGCCGACAGGGACTATGATGACGGATATGTTCGGCAGGACGCTGGAACTCCCATATGGGGCGACACTTGGTACTGGGGCTATGATGATTCCGACCAGGTTGAGAGTGACAGCATCTTCTTCCATACACATGGCGGCATCTACTCGACCGATACCGGTACAGATGCTTCGTTCAGTAGGCAATGGTCAACTGACACGTTGGTCGACGAGAATTCCTATTTTCAGCTCGATTTCATATTGACCCCCCAGAGCAGCCTATGCTACGGCATCACAATCTCAGGCTCACAAGCGTCCTTTTCTGCATCAGATCATTCTTCCAAGGACTGGCATCTGCGTGAGAAGGAAACTATCGATGAATACGAGCTGGGCGGCTTCACCCCGCCCTCTGCCCCTTATCAAGGAGATGAGGCCGGTCCTGGGTTCGTTATCGCGAATACCCCTGATAATCGAACTGCCGTGACGCGTGACATCAAGGGAGCGAAGACCGAAATTACCGAATCTCTCGATATAGAGATCGCCACCACATCACTTGGGGCTTTCATTGAATGTCGGCCTTGGTGTTTCTATCTTCTTCTCGCAGCAGGCGTCTCTGTTCATGACGTCGAGACTGATGCCAGCCGTCATGAAGTCCTGTACCGTGGCACTACTTCTGTGCTGCAAACATGGGCGGACACACGTAATACGGAGGACAGAGATGTCGGCATGTTCGGACAATGCGAGATCGGTATCCGTCCTTTCCGTATCTTGCATTTAGGTTTCTTCGGAAGGTATGATTCCGTGGCCGACATCGACGGGACCGTCGGTTCATCGAAATACCATGCCGAGTTTAATGAAATCCATTATGGTGCCAAGGCCGGCCTGGAGCTTTAATCAGACTGGATGGGCGGCACAGTTGAGCAACCTGGCAACTCAACAACCCATCACCAACAGCCAAGCTCTACGGTTGGGTATGCACAGAGGAGCCCGTCGCTGCCGAGAAGACCGCACAGACACCGCAAAAGAGAAGCTGGTTCAACCGCATGTTCTGCAAGCCTGCATGGAACGAGCTCACCGCAACGGTTAAAACTCCAAAGGATATCTGCAAGAACATCCGATCGTATATGGAGTACGAAGAGGATCTTGGAGACAACTAGACGTCTCCCGAGGAAACATGGAAGATAGAAAAGCGCGATTACGAAGAGACAATGTCATAGCATCATCGATAATCTGAAACGTGGCAACTTGGATCAAAGCTCCATCAACCAGATCTTGACCTTTTCGCTGTCCTCGTCATGAGGTGATAGCTCAAGAAAGCGCTCGTAGTGTTTCTTCGCCTTCGCTTTGTTGTCAAGATCGTCGTCATAAAGGATTCCGAGATTGTAATGAATGTCTGCGTCGGCAGGATCGATCGTCAGTGCCTTGATATACTCCTTCTCAGCATCTTCATACATCTGTCTGGCTCGGTAGACTGCAGCAAGATTGTAATGTGCATCCACCCTTTCATTCTTACTCTGCTCCCGGATTTTCTTCAATTCAACGACAAGACCGTCAATTTCCTTGTTCCTGACCTCGAGGGCTGCCTCGTTGCTGTCCCGCTCCTTGATAAGCTCTACAATTGTTGTGCTGGCTTCCTCAAGCAATGTCCGGCTCTGAACATGCTCGCGTGACATCTCTTTCCTTGCCCTGGCGACTCCTTCGCTGGCGTTTACGATATTCTTCAGAAGTTCATCGACGGCCTTTTCCTTCTTCGCAAGCTCAACTTCCTTCTCATTACGTTCGGTCATGAGATCGGTTATCTTGCCGTCACCTGCCCCCAGTCGGTTTGAGAGCTTCTTGATTTCGGATCTGGCCTGTAGCAGTTCGATTTCTTTCTCCTGGTGTGCCGCTTTCAGTGAAGACAGGTGGGCCTCGCGTTCTATGACCAGTTTCTCACCCTTCTCTTTCTCTTTGCCAACTTCTGTTCTCGCTTTCGCCAGCCCCTTGCCAAGCTCTTCGATTTGCACCTTGAATGCGTTCACCTCGCTCCTGGCGGCAATCAATTCCTGGTTCTTCTTTGAGAATTCCTTCTCGATGAAAGCTATTTCAATATCCTTCTTCGCAGCCAGCTGTTCAAGAGCAGCTCTGCCGCCCCCGGCCTTTCTGGTCGCCGCCACCAGCTTCTTCTCAAGCTTCGCAATAGCCGTCTGGAGCTCAGCAATCTCACCTTGCGCTTCAGCGAGGGCATCAAGGTTTTTCCGGCTCGAATCCGTCAATGCGACGATGCTGGCATTTTTGCCGGCAGCTACATCTTTGCTTTTCCGAAGCGCTGAGGTCTGGTCAGCTTTAGCGATCGCCAAACTTTCGGTGAGATCAGCGACCTGCTTCTTCCGGACCGACATCTCAAGCCTGGCCGCAGTCAATTCCTGGTTCTTCTTTGAGAATTCCTTCTCGATGAAAGCTATTTCAATATCCTTCTTCGCAGCCAGTTGTTCAAGAGCAGCTCTGCCGCCCCCGGCCTTTCTGGTCGCCGCCACCAGCTTCTTCTCAAGCTTGGCCATAGCCGTCTGGAGCTCAGTAATCTCACCTTGCGCTTCAGCGAGGGCATGAAGGCTTTTCCGGCTCGAATCTGTCAATGCGGCGATGCGGGCATTTTTGCCTGCAGCTACATCTTTGCTCTTCCGAAGCACTGAGGTCCGGTCAGCTTTAGCGATCGTCAAACTTTCGGCAAGGTCAGCGACCTGCTTCTTCAGCGCATTGATGTCACGAGTCCCCTGTGCAAGAGCGCCATCCGCTCTCTCCCTGTCAACGGACACGATCGCGAGTTCTTCCTTCTTGGCCGCCAGCTGAATTGCAAGGCCTTGCTCTTTCTTCGCACATGAAGTCTTCGTCACACCCAGGGACTTGCCCAATTCTTCAAGTTGCTCCGTCAGATCCTGAACCCTGTCCTGTAGAACCGAGAGCTGCGCATCTTTTGCCTTGGCGGTCTTCTGTAATGCCGCAATAGTAGATTCTCGCTGTACGATCAGTTCTGCCTGCTTCTGCTTCTCTGCTTCGATTCGGGATAGATGAGTCACTTGCCGTTGTAACTCCTTGACGAGCTCTTCTTTCTGCGCAACGTTTGCCTGGAGTTCCTTCAGCTCCTTATCCTGCACAGTCAAGCGGACACCCAGCGCCGTGAGGTTTTCCTTCTTCTCAGCAAGGCTACGCGCGGACGCTGCAAGCTGGCTGTTCAAACTAGCTGTGATCTTCTTTTCTTCCTTGAGGAGTGATTCGCTCTTCTCAAGATCAGCTTCAAGCGTAACAACTTTCTCTGTACGTTCCTCAAGAACGTTTTCAACCCTGGCATATTTCTTCTGATTGACCTGACCTTTAGCGGCATCTTTCCTGGCCTTGCCCGTTTCATATTCAGCCCGGGCAAGATCTTCCAGCACCTTGTTCAGTTCGGCATCCTTCTTCGTAAGAGCTTCATGGAGAGTAGCCCTGCCCGCATCGACGCTCCGGTACAGTTCTCTGAGCTTGTTGTACTTCTGTTGTTCATTGACGAGCGCTTGCGCCGTTTCGTTGCGTACTTCCTGCATCTTCAGGGCAAGTCGAGCAATCTCTTCTTTGAGCTCGGCAACGGTCACCTGTAGCACCTCGGATTGTGTGGCAACTGTGGCTGGGTCTGGCGCGCCCTTCTCTAACCTCGACGAGCTCTTGTTAGCAGAGCTGCTCTTCAGTGAAGATCCGGTTACATCATGGATTTGGGCGATCTCATCTTCCGGCCCTGGCCGCTCAGTCTGAGCAGTGGCGTTGGCTGCGAGTAAGAACAACCCAGCGAGCGCTACGACAGTAAACCTCTTCATTAAAGATCTCTCCCCATCACCATTTGTCTCAAGGCGTCAGAACTCAGGATTACAGCGTGACAACCCATTTCCCCCGTCGGTGAACCTGTCAGGTTCTTCCCGCATCTCCAGTCATGCTGCAAACCATCCAAAGCCTCTATGCAAAACCTGGTGGGCGATACAGGACTTGAACCTGTAACATCCAGCGTGTAAAGCTGGCGCTCTGCCAAATTGAGCTAATCGCCCAAAACACTAGCCCTCTTCACCACTGGAAGACCGCTGGAAAACACTGAATCCCGCGCCCAGGCCGACAATAAATAATCACGTGCCTTTTAAAAACTTGGATGAGCCGTGCTGCTAAGCGTTTTCGGCTCTGGCAAGGCGCGCGCCACATGCGCATACCTGCCAAGGTCTGTGCGGCGGCACGGAACATCGCCAGAGATCGGAAACACCCGCGACCATAGGGCCAACAGGACCAACTGAGTTTTCAAGAGGCACGTCAAGAGGAATAGAGAATAATGGGTCTTGTGTCAAGGGGATTGCCCCACCACAGCCAGTCTGCTATCATCCGCCTCTGTAATTCATGAAATGGAGATAATCATGGGATCCAGTAAGAAGCTGTCAATCGCCGTGTTGGGGTCAGGAAAAGGAAGCAATTTTCAGTCTATTGCCGATGCTATAGAGGCCGGGACGCTCAATGCAGAGGTCGTATGTGTCATTTCCGACGTGGAAGACGCATACATACTAGAGCGTGCGAAGAAACTCGGGGTCCCCGCCCATTACATCAGTGCCGCGCCCTTCAAAACAAAGCTGGCCGGCAATGCTGAACAGAAATACATAGAGACCATCAAAGAAGCGGGCACCGAGATCATTGCCCTGGCAGGTTTCATGCGAATCATCAAGCCAGACCTTCTCGAAGCATTTTCTGGCCGCATCATCAACATTCATCCATCGCTCCTGCCCTCCTTTCCCGGTCTCGCAGGCTGGACCCAGGCACTTGAACATGGCTCCAAGGTGGCGGGCTGTACCGTTCACTATGTCGATGCAGAGATGGACGCTGGCCCCATCATCGTCCAAGAAGCAGTTCCAGTCTTGGATGACGACACAGCCGAGACACTCCATGCACGGATCCAGGTCAAAGAGCACGTGGCATATCCTGAAGCCCTGCAACTCATCGCTACTGACGCGATCGAGATCCTGGGCAGAAGAGTCGTAAAGAAGTAGGAATGCAGTAACACGCATCAGGTGGCATGTGAAAGAAGTCGTGCCAATATCAAAGAGGGCTACGATCGCCTGAGCCTCACCGCGCGAAACGGTCGATGATCGAATCGCTCGTGCAGGCGCAGTCAGCGGGGCGCTCACCAATACTATACGCCGCTTGCAATCGCGCATCAATTAGTCCGGCCTTGCCAGTTGCCACTTGACACCTGCCACCTGAAAACCCACGCTATGCCACTAATTATGGGGAACATGCTATGAACGAGGAAGATACGATGAACAAGCTGATGTTGGGTTTGCCGAAGGGGAGTTTGCAGGATGCAACTTTTTCAATGATGAAGAAGGCCGGCTTCAATTGCTCGGTCGGTAATCGCTCACATGTGCCATCGATCGACGATCCTGAACTTGAAGCCAAGCTCCTGCGCGCGCAGGAAATCGCCCGATATGTACAGCTCGGTGTGTTCGACGCGGGCATCACAGGATACGACTGGATAACAGAGAACAAAGCCGACGTAATCGAGGTCTGCGACCTGGTCTACGCCAAACAGGGCCTGCGCCCTGTACGCTGGGTTGTAGCCGTACGAAACGATTCCCCCATCAAGTCGGCAAAGGATCTGCAGGGCAAGCTTATCGCCACCGAAGGAGTCAACCTCACCAAAACCTTCCTCGAGAAAAATGGTATTGAGGCAGATGTCGAGTTCTCATGGGGTGCCACCGAAATCAAGGCACATGACCTAGTTGACGCCATAGTCGAGCTGACGGAAACCGGCACGTCGTTGCGGGCCAACAATCTGCGCATTGTAGATACCGTTCTTGAGTCCACGACCAAGTTGATCGCCAACAAGGAAATATGGCAGAAAGATTCCTGGAAGCGTGGCAAAATCGAACAACTAGCGATCCTTCTTGAAGGCGCGCTGGCTGCCGAAAGCAAGGTGCTTCTCAAGATGAACATCAAGTCAGAAGATCTCGACAAAGTGCTTCAGATCCTGCCGTCGCTTCAGGCGCCGACCATCAATTCGCTGAGCAGCAAAGGCTGGACAGCCGTTGAGACGGTTGTCGAAGAAGCGGTTGTCCGCGAGATTATCCCCCAGCTCAAGAAGAAGGGTGCCGAGGGCATTATCGAGATCCCACTGAACAAGATCATTTCCTGATTGCGGATTTGGGATTGCCTGCCCGGAGCCGTGCCGAGCATAGCTCGGACTTGATCAAGGCAAATATCGGTTAAAATCGAGGGCTAACCGGTTCAACAGCTGAGCCACCTGACAACTGCCGGGATCGTAGATTCTGTTAATTAATGCTTTGCATTTGCCCCGGATTCAGGTATTCGATACGAGGATTTGCTCCGAATTGTGAGCGTTAAGCCGGGAGACCATAATGGGTTCGATTAAGAAGAAACGCATCAAGAAGATGTCGAAGCACAAGTATCGCAAGCGTCAGCGTGCGAATCGACATAAGAAAAAGAACAAGTAGCCTGCGGAGTCGTCCGATGCCTGCATGTTTCTGGTTGGCCGTTGCCATGCCCCTGTTGCTCACGGGCTGCATCAGGCCACCCAGCGAATCTTCTTCCACCGCGCAGAAGCCGGCCTACCTCACCGAGAATGAGATCTCATTTGCAAGGGCGATGTCTCACTACATGCAGGCGCGCATAAGCCAGAAGGAGCGCCCGCCTGACCAGGACAAGGCACTGGAGCACTTCAAAGAAGCGGCGCGACATGATCCCTCCCGCAGCTCGCTCTACATCAAGACCGCCAGCGGTTTTCTTCGAAAGAAGGAATATAGTAACGCTGTCGCCATTATGGAGGAGGCACGTTCCAAGAACCCTGACTCCTACGAGATAGCTCTATGGCTCGCATTCGTATGCGAAGTCTCCGAGTTGAATGAGAAAGCCGTCAGCGAGTACCAACGTGCGATCAAGATGGCGCCCGCCATGCCTTCTGGTTACATCAGCCTCGGCAGGCTCTATATGAATCTCGAGTTATACGAAGATGCCTACAAGATTCTTGCCAGGGGCATAAACAAAGCTGGTAGTCCAGAGGCAATAGTCAATTCCTGCAAGGAATCAGGGCTTGATCATGTAATGAAAGAGGAGCTCGAGAAGGCAATAGTTTGTTACAGGGTAATGGCCTACCCTCATCCCAACAATCTCGAACTCTGGTATGTTCTTTCGACACTCTATGAAAGAAAGGGGGATGACAAACAGAGAACCGCTTCTCTCAAGAAAGCTGCCGCCATCTTGGAGAAGAAGGTTAAGGATTCACCCGACGACCTGCATGCGATTTATCTCACGCTGAGCGAACTCTACGAGGATATCGGCGAGAACACATTTGCCATCGAGAACCTTGAACAGGCTTCCAAGATGCTCGCAAAAGCAGGGACGAACCAGCTTTTTGGAGTACATATCAGGCTCGGTGGCCTGTATGAAAAATCCGATAACAAGCCAAAAGCATTAGAGCATTTCGAGATAGCAGCCAAGGCTCAACCCGAACAGGCATTCCCACACGTCCGCATCGCACTTGTTTACCTTAAAGATCAGCCGGAGAAGACGGTTGAAGTATTGCAGCAGGCTGCCGAGAAACTGCCTGATAGTATAATGCTGTTTACTATGCTCGGGTTCGCGCACAGCTACCGCAAACAATTCGCGGCATCCATAGAGGCATTCAAACAAGTCGACAGAATTGTCGAAGAGAAGCGCGTCGACCCCAACAGACTCAATCCCATGTTCCACTTCTGGTACGGTGCCGCCCATGAGCGGCTTGGAAATACCGAACAAGCGCTAGCTCTGCTTGAAACAAGCCTTGAGCTGGATCCGGATAAGCATGCCACACTCAACTACCTTGCGTACATGTGGGCTGAACAAGGCATCCAGCTTGAGCGGGCATTGGTCTATTCTCTCAAATCGCTGGAATTGGATCCCTCCAATGCCGCTTATCTCGATACGCTTGGCTGGATTTATTACAAGATGGGTGACCACGAGAAAGCGCGGAAAACCCTGGCAGCTGCGCTCAAGGACGCACATCTGGATGCTACCGTAAACGATCACATGGGCAATGTCTGCAGGGAACTGGGCGAGATACCTGAAGCCATCAAGTACTGGAAAGCCAGCTTGAAACTCGACCCAAAGAACAAGAAAGTGGCAGAGAAATTGAGAGCGGCCACTGTGGATGACGAGGAAGAGGAATAGACAAAAAGCACAGAACCAGAGTTAAGCCATAACGGCCTGTTGCCCAAATATCACGACCCTGCGAGGAGGCTATTCTGAGATGATTGCAAGGCGACAGCAAAGAGACGATGCCAAAGCATCATCGATGAGCTGCAACATAGCAATCACT
>JAUXFM010000187.1 GCA_030622955.1 Lentisphaerales bacterium | reverse complement strand
AGCAGTCATCTTTCCCTTTGCGGCATCGTTACCAACTGCCTTACCTAACTCCTCGGTGCTTGAAGTAACATTCAATATATCATCCACAAGCTGGAATACACGACCCACGCTCCTCCCGTACGCCGTTAGCCCTTCGAGGACTGCTCCGCTTGCACCTGCTGTAATACCGCCCATACGTGCTGCAGCCACGAAGAGAGCTGCCGTCTTGCGTGAATGGATCCTTTCCAGCACCGTCCTGTCAGGAGTCGCATCTTCAGACGCCAGGTCTTCAACCTGGCCACCGACGACACCCATACTTCCTGCGGCACTTGCCAGCTCCAACGTAAGGGTTCCTGCCGAGCTCGAGTGTGAATCCGCCCTGCCGATACATTCGAATGCGAGTGCCTGTAGTGCATCCCCGGCCAATACCGCAGTTGCTTCTCCAAACACCTTGTGTGAAGAAGCTTTGCCCCGCCGGAGATCATCATCATCCATACAGGGAAGATCATCATGGATCAACGTGTATGTGTGCAGAAGCTCAAGGGCCAGGGCAGACATCATGGCATTAGAGCCATCGCCTGCAACTGCTTCTGCAGCAGCGAGGCATATTACCGGACGCAGCCTTTTCCCACCCGGGAAAACACTGTAACGCATGGCACGATGCAACTCTATCGGAACCAGATCCTCCGGTGGCAATATAGAGTCCAAGTGAGCATCAACTGCTTTACATTTCTCCTGAATGTACTGCTCAAGATCAAACATACCGAAAATGATAGCACCATCAATGGGCGTTTGACAACAGAGGCCCGAAAAACTACACTCTTATCTAGAACTGGATAATTCACCTACGGTCGCTGTTATGCCTACTTACGAATACGAATGCACAAAATGCGGGGTCATATTTGAGCGCTTTCAGAGTATCACTGACGAACCTGTCAAACGCTGCCCCGATTGCCGATGCAAGGTAAAGCGCCTTCTCGGCAGTGGCGCTGGCATAATCTTTAAGGGCAAGGGCTTCTATGGCACCGATTACCGGAGCGCCGATTACAAGAAGAGGGCATCTGAAGACAAGACGAAATCAACGGAATCCGCGGGGAGCAGTTCCACTGACAAGCCAGGCGGACAGGATAAGAAAAGCTAATCATATCTATAAGGAGATAAATAATGGGCACGCTCTGCGCTAAATGCGGAAATGACAACGATCTCGGCAAGATCTTCTGCACAAAATGCGGTGTCAAGCTGGACCTGTCGGCTGTAACAAGCGAAGACCTGATCGCCATAGCCACGCCTAGCTGGTTTAAGCGAAACGCCAAATGGATCGCTATCGGCGCCGGATGTTTCCTGCTCTTCATGTTCTGCCTTGGCATGTGGCCCAAGAAACCTCTTGCCACTAAGACAACCAGGCCAAATGCCCGCGCAGCAGAGCAGAAGATCGCCTCGCTCCACCGTAACCTGAAGATGGGTGAGAGCATCAGCGTCAAAATCACGCAGGTTGAGGCAAACGGTTACCTAATGTGGCGGAAGCATTCGATGGGCGTTACTGCGGCCACTATCTCTTTTGCCGACAACATGTTCTTTGTCAGGGTCAATGATACTCTTGGGCCCTGGAAACTCGGCCCAATCAGGATGGCGCCAAGGTACTCCTATGATTTGACGGGTACTTTTCTTGACGGCAGGCTTTATTACGGCAAGGCGCACGTTGGCCATCTCAGACTGTTTGGCCCGGCCAAGAAAGGCCGCATTAAGGCGTTGACCGCCCTCTTCGAAAAGAACAAAGACAAGGACATCTTCAAGAAGCTTTCCAAGGTCAAGTTCAGGAGCAAGGAAGCGACACTGACAGTGGGCAAGAAACGATAATTGCACAATTCCTGATGCAAGGCGCCAGACAGCTTCTGTTCGTCCTCCTGCTCTTGTGGGCTCAGCCACTTCGCTCATCAGACAAGAAGCCACTACCGCGGCCCGACGTACACGTCGTCAATAGTTTTGATGGCCGCATAGTCGTCGTTGGTCGCGAGACTTCGCACAGCTTGACGGCTGCTGCAGATCTCCGCGAAGTAGCGCAGCGAACCGAAAAACTCATGGGTTTGCCACTTCCCAACCGGGAAACCTGGAAACTCAGGCTCATGATCGGACCGGATGAAAGAACAGCAACCGCAAGTATCAAGCGCCATACCCCCGTGATGGCGCGGCAACTTGCCCAAACAATCACCATAGCCAACCTGCAATATGCGACTAGCGAAGATGTCCTTGAGGAGCTCTGCGCCATGTACCTGCAGGCATACCTGTTCGAAAGAATAGAGGAGAAGAAAGTCAGCGCACCTGTGCCGGAGGCCCCGCGCTGGCTTGCAATAGGTCTCGCCCAGAACCTTTACCCTAAGCTGCGCGACAGGAATGCGAGAACCATTCTCAGCGCCTGGTCCAAGGGGAAAGTGCCTTCTCTACGAAGCATCATCCATATGGAGCTAAATGACACCGATCAAGTAAACATACGGGCATCCACAGGCATGGCGTTCAAATGGCTTTCCTCTCTCCCGGAATCGGCGCAGATCCTGAATACCACCCTCTGTCGACTTGCAGAAAGTTCGAGCATCGATGCCAAGTGGCTGGCGGAACAGATCACGGGCCAACCCGACCCGTCTAATCTTGAAGAACTCTGGGACAAATGGCTTTCGAAACAACGTGACGTTGTTTACCAGCCC
Organism: Lentisphaerales bacterium; assembly: GCA_030622955.1. GTDB lineage: Bacteria > Verrucomicrobiota > Kiritimatiellia > JAUXFM01 > JAUXFM01 > JAUXFM01. The sequence continues at coordinate 423 of JAUXFM010000187.1, read as the reverse complement.
GGCACGCTGCCTGCATCGTCACTGGAATTGCTCCGCGCTTCCCTCGCTTTCTACCCGGGCTACTTCGGCATACCCATGAACACCGATCTACCCCGCAATATAGAGATGAACGACCTCATAGTATTGAGAAAATCAGAATGGATACCGTCATTTGCCACCAGCCATTCCACAAGGCTGCGCCTCATAGCTGCCGGCAGGTCCGACCAGTTCACGCTCGTGGTCAACAATTACATCACGTTCTTTGACGCACTCGCGCGAAAGAAACGGGCAGGAACCCTCAAGAAGCTTGAACGACAAGCCAATGCATCCCTTCTACAACTGGAGCAACAGCTTGAACCCGCTCCATACAGCCTTGAGCCTGTCCAGTAACCGGTCCGGCCATTGCCTATATAGATAAGTCGGATCGTAGCCATGTCGTTCTGT
>JAUXFM010000015.1 GCA_030622955.1 Lentisphaerales bacterium | reverse complement strand
GTTGCAGCTCATCGATGATGCTTTGGCATCGTCTCTTTGCTGTCGCCTTGCAATCATCTCAGAATAGCCTCCTCGCAGGGTCGTGATATTTGGGCAACAGGCCGTTCCAGAGCGGCGCGCCGAGCTTATATCAGTATTGCTGGCGATACTGACGTGGCGTCATGCCCGCAAGCTTCTTGAACCTGTGATGCAGGGTTTGTGCGCTGCCGGCACCGGCGCTAAGCCGGGAACTTCCGCATTTGCAGGCATTGCTGGACGCCATAGCCCATTTGGAACACACCAAGGATCACCATCGGTCCGACAAATCCAGAATAGAATATGTTTAAAGCGCCGACCATCATGATCGTGAACCCGATGATCATAAACATGATTCTTTTGTGTACTATCATGCTGAGAATGCCGATGCCAACCATAACGGCGGACCAGAGAGTCCAGACCTGCGGCACGGATCCACCCCTGTCCCACATTAACAAGCCGTATTGGACCCCGCCAATGAGAGCCAGGATCAATCCCCATTTGCGTAATTCCCGGGACAGGTTCTTGTTGGCCGCTGTTTTTTGTGCGCCCTTACCGAGCTTGCGGCCCAGTGTCTTATCGTAAGTGCAGTTCGGGCATATGGTCATTGCTGTGTTCATGGGCGAACTGCAGGAGGGGCACTGTACGAAGTTCGCGGGCAGCCCCTCGGCCTCCTCTTCTTCCTGGCCGGTCATCTGTAGTTTACCGGCATTCGGGTCGGCCGTTTCCTTCTTCTCATCGCTGAGGAAAGGAATTGTCACTACCCGTTTGCAGCGCGGGCAGGGCAAGCTGTCGCCAGGCCCGTCAGGAGGCGTAGCTATAAGCCTGGCATTGCAGTGATTGCAGTTGAACTGGATGTCAGGCATATGTTCTGCCGATCAGGGACCCCACTGTCTTACGCCTGATTGCGCGCCGCCATCGTTGCGAGTGTCGCTCCATTTGCCGGACATGGAGCTCCCATTAATGGTGCACTCTGCCTTGATGCGATAATCCATGGGGTATCCGGTGTGGAGATATTTGATTGTGTTGCCACTGACTTTGCCTTCGATCATGCCCCCGAAACCATCGTGGTCTTTGAAGGTGCCTGTGACCTTGTTCTCGATCTGTGTGAGCGTCAGTTCTGATGCTGGCGGCAAATGACCCGCATAGCTGACACTCCAGAGCCCGGTGACATCGATTGTTGGTGCAGGTGCGCCGCCACATCCTGCTGCGATCACCAGAAGACATACAATCACCAAGTTCATTGCCGTAACACGCATCAGGGCATTCATGTTGCCTCCTTATGATTGCTTGAGTTTACTGACTGCGTCCGACTTCGTAATGATAGTGAAGTTGCACCGAGGGTGCAAGTGAAACTGGAAACTTCCGGGATTTGAAAAATGTCAGATCTCAAATGCTTCCAAAGGCCGGACCCCTACAACTCAGCAACGAACAACCATCAACTACGGCCGCAGGCCGTTACTTGTACTTAATAACGGCGTCTTTCTGCTGGATGCTTATGCCGTTGTGTCCGCTCATGGCGCTGAAGAATTCTGCAGCCGACTCAGGCTCCTTTTCGGATAGATCGATCAGCGCAACTTTTGCACGTTGGTCGTCCGCCAGTATTTCGGCTATGGCTGCCGTGGCCAGAATGAAGCAATTCCTCCGCGTTCTGTGCTGAGTCAGTCCCTTAGAATCGGAAACCGTGCCCGTGACCTCTACGGCCAAGCTGAGATTCGCCGATCCCATTATGGCCATGGCTGCCTCTAGGCCGGACTCCTTGCCCGAAAGCCCGAAAGGATGCGGTCTGGCCGGTCCGTCATCTTCGGCGCCAGGTGGCAGGTCTATAAGGAACGCTTCTTTCAGTTCCTCATCGATCTCGAGCCACTTGATCTCGTCGAATTCTTTTCTAGCCTGGGCAACTTTTATGGCTGGTGGCATCACCTTTAATTCCTTCTCGGCTCCATGCTGCAACTCGAAGGTGAATGCCATTGCATCATTCTCGGCGGCCTGGAGCTCCTCGATATCAAGCACGGCGTTGGGATACGGGATGATGCTCTCGACAGGTATGGATACATGGTTGATGTCTGCAAAAGAGTATAGGGCGATGAAGCCTCTGCCACCTGCCTTGTCGACTCTGCGGCTGCTAACGAAGGAGACTCCCTTGCCAAAACTCTCGGCATCCTTCTTCATCGTATCTTCGTTGAAGAAAGGATCGGGCGGTTCCTCTCCCTCTTCAAGCGCAAGCAGAAGTCTTGGCTTGATGTGGTCGGCGTAGTAAGTAACAAGGCCCTTGGCACAGAAGCGTGTCACTACAATTGTGCCGGATCCGGCCGGCTCAATCTTGATGCGGATGGTGTTCTTGATGCATCCGGAAAGGGCGATGAGAAGACAGAGGCAAAAAGCCACTTCAACTATGATTCTTGACCTGTTGTTCTTCATGAGCCAGTTTCCTGTAGCATATGTTACGCCCATGGTTGCGGGATTGCAAACTCATGGTGGATCGGGAGTGATGTAGTGACGGATAATGGGCTCCGAATCGGTGATAAGGCTTGACAGATTCTGCCCGCAGTAGCTTAATTTGTTGAAGCGAACGGGCTTTCTTAACGAAGTACTTGGACCGACATGCTATGAAATGTGCAACAATGACTGTGTTATGTCTGGCGCTGATCGCCGTTATGGTGGTCAATGCTCTTGCCGCATCCCCTGACATTGCGAAATGGAAGAAGACTTATACCGATGCGATGGCCAGGATTGAGGCCGATTATCAGGCCGGGACAAAAAACATCCCAAAGGAGTACGCCCAAGCTCTTACTGGCCTGCGCAAGAAGACGCAGGCAGCAGGCAACCTTGATGAACTGCTTGCCGTCAAGGGCGAGCTTGAAAGATACCTGAAACAGGGAACTCTTCCGGAGCAGACTATGGCATCGCAGCCGCGCGAACTCGTCGCCATACAGGAGAAGTTCATAGCGGCCGGTTCAGAGTACGAGGCAGCAAAGTGCAAGCAGATTGTTGAGCTGACCGATCGTTACGTCGGGAGCCTCAAGCCACTCAAGACGCAACTCACCAAGAAGGGCGAGATTGATGCGGCTCTCGCCGTAGACGCCGAAATTAAGCGTGTTGAGGCCCTGCCCAATGTTGTCGCGGCCAGGGAAGTGGCGCTGCAGAAAACAGAAGTTGCCGTGAAAGAACCCGTAGCGGTAGAGAAGAAGCCCGAGCGGATCACCAAGCCGATCAGAAGTGGCGGGACAACTATCTATCCTGCCGGCATGAAGCCGGAAGAGGTCGAGGGACTCGGGTTCCAGCGACTGCGGATGAGGCGAACGAAGTGCGCTCCGATGAACACGCCTTTTTCTGTTGCCCTATACAAGGGCATGAAGAGGACGTCGAACACAAGCTCCACGTTGAAGAGTATTTCTGAAAAGACCTATCTCAGACTGGAGTTGAGCACGCGCAGTTCGAAATTGGTAGAGACCGACACTATGGCGATCGTAGAGATCTTTTCCAAGCAGGCCACTGGAGGCGGAAAGATCAAGCCGACACGCATTGCGAAGAAACGGGTGAAGCTGAGCGTGATTAGCCATGACAGGTTCTTCGTAGATGTTGCCCCCTTCACCATAACCAGTTTGAAGACGTCAAGTTCGTCTTCTGGTTCGAAATTCTATGGGGTCATAGTGAGTCTCTACAATAAGGAAGGGAGCCTGGCCTACCAGGGCGCATCCGCCACGCCGCTGAAGGAATTGGCTGTTGTCGAGACCGATGTCGATGGCCGCAATCTGCTGGCGAGGCTAGAAAGAGCACGCGAAACTTCTGAGAAGGCTAGGGTAGCCTACTCCAAGGATATTGCCAACCTCGCACTGCGCGAGATCTACGAGGCAGCGCTCAAGACAGTGTCCATGCTCCAGAGCCAATACAGCGAAATTAACAGCGGGGCGGAGCCGAGGTAGAAAGAAGAAGCTCCTCCTCGTGAGAGAGGGAAGATGATTAGCCGTCTGAGTAGCTGAAGCTTGCTTTCAGCCGGATATCGCGCGACGAGCTGCCAATCAGCACGTCGAACAGCCCTTCTTCAACGATCCAGTCTTGGGTCGCATCACTCCAGAATGCAAGGTCGTCAGGGGACAAGGACATCTGCACGTCTTGTGATTCGCCCGGCGCAAGCTCAACCTGGCAGAATCCTTTGAGTTCTTTTTCCGGTCGGAGCTCACTGGAAGACCGGTCGGCGACATACATCTGAATGCCTTCTTTGCCGCTGGTCTTGCCGGAATTCTGAACCGTAAAAGACAGCTCGATGGTGCCACCTGCGCGGGTCGTGCCAGATGAAAGCTCAAGATCAGAATATTCGAACGTTGTGTATGAAAGACCGAAACCGAAAGGAAACATCGGCTCGATATTCTTTGAATCATACCAGCGGTACCCCGTGAGCACCCCCTCGCGATAGGCGACTTCGAAGTTAGGGACCCGTTTGCTAAATCCCTCGAACTTGCCCGACAGCGCAACACCCTCGGGAAGGTAGTTGCCATGGTAATGGGCATCTGCCGGCTTTCTCTCGATGGAGATCGGAAGTTTCCCGGACGGGGACAGTCCGAAGAGAATCTCTGAGAGCGCGACAGCGCCGTACGTTCCAGGATGCCACGCGTAGATCAGGCCCTTAACACCGTCAATCCATGAGGCCATCTCTACTCCAGCACCGAGAGAAGCCACCACAACCGTGTTGCTGTTGAGCTTGGATGTCTTCTTGATCCGCTCCACTTCTTCTGTGGGCAACGCGAACGGGCGATCCATTCCCTCTGTTTCCAGCATTGTCACGAAGACAATTGCTATATCGGAGCGTTCGACTTCGCGGTCTGGCTGTTCGGAGTAAACGACAGAGGCGCCATGCTTTTCGGCTTCTGAAGTGATGGCTGCTTCATAGGTCACAAAATCCTTGCCCGGATCAAATCCCGCCGCGCCACCACCGGACGGTTTGGTGTTTCTGGCATTCGATCCGATAAGTGCGACAGTGCGAAGATTCTCCTGCAGGGGGAGGATGTCCTCGTTCTTCAGGAGCACGATACTCTGCCTGGCGATTTCCCTGGCAACGTCGGCATGCATGGACCACTTTTTGCGCATTGAGGGGTCGGCATGATCTTGATCGAGCAGGCCAAGCTGGAGAAATGGTCGCAGGATATGCGTGACACGCTCATCCAGGAACGATTCTGTTATGACTCCTTCATCGAGCAAGTCCCGTATGACCTGGGCCGTCACGTATTCGGCTTTGGGCATCTCCAGATCCGATCCACAGAGGGCTGTCTTACGTGAATCGTTGACCGCCTCCCAATCGGTCATGACCAATCCATCAAAACCCCATTGCTTTCGCAAGGTGTCGGTAATGAGCGACTTGTTCTGTCCGGCGGATTCACCGTTCATGAGGTTGTACGATGTCATGAGTGCGAGCACATTGCCTTTGTCAATGGCGGCCCTGAACGCTGGATAGTAGATTTCGTTGAGGGCCCGTTCCGAAACGATGGAATCACTATTGCGCCGCATGTGATCGGAGTTGTTGGCCACAAAGTGTTTTATTGTGGCCACTACATGGGTGTCCTGGACTGCACGGATGTACGGCACGACCAATTCCGATGCGAGATGTGGGTCTTCGCCCAAGTACTCGAAATTGCGGCCGTTGTTCGGCACTCGGTAATGGTTCACGCCCGGTCCGAGGAGTACAGTGAAGCCGTCGGCTCTGGCCTGTTCTGCCACGCTACGTCCGTAAGCGGCTGAGAGATCACGGTTGAACGTCGCGGCCAATCCGATAAAAGAGGGGAATAGCGTGGCGTTTCGGGTGAGCTTGCTCCCGAGGGTCGCATCGGTCATCTTGAAGGAAGGGATGCCCAAGCGATCAATAGGGAGTGTGTTGCCTATCATGCCGTTCTTCATGTCCTGACCCGATCCGCCGAGCAGAGTGATCTTCTCGTCGAGCGTCATACGCGATACGAGATTACGGGCCCTGCCATCAGTATTTTTCTTCGCAGCCTTCTTGAGTGATCGGCCGCGCAGTCCCTTCACATACTTGAGTCCTGCTGGGCCGGCCATCCATAGCCCAGCACCGAGCATGACCCAGGAAAGTGCATAGATCCCGCCGCCGATGGCGAGCCAGAACTTTTGCTTTGTCGCGATGGCTAGTGTTGCGGTGGCCGCAAGCCCTCCGCAAGCGATCGGCACATTCAGGATCAGTAGGACCACGCCAATCCTGAATTTCAATCCGGAGTGCTTTGATGTGTCATTGCTGTTGGTCATATGCACTTCCCTGGCGACAGCTCACAAACGGGTCGGCGAGTCATAACCCGTTAACTGCTGTCCGCTTTGCCGGACAGCAGTGATTCATGGTTTCTCGCTTGACGCGACCGAGCTGACGTTGTTGCATCGGTTAGGTCTGTCGTTGTCCGTTCCGGCTAGAGCAAAGAAAGAGATGCCGGCGGCAACTGATGCGTTAAGCGAATTGATTCGGCCGGTCTGCCGGATAGAGACCACCATGTCGGCGGCATTGATAATGAACTGGCCCACAGATTTGTTTTCACCGCCAATGACAACCAGTGTCCGCTCGCCGAGATTCTTTGCGGCATCCCGTACGTCGACCTTGCCGGCGCCGTCGAGTGCTACAACCTGGTATTCCTTCTCTTGCGCAATGCGAACATAGGCATTTGCCGATCTGTCTTTGGCAATATCGAGGAATTCTGTTGCCCCTGCCGAAACCTTGACGACTGATGGATATATGTCAGGCACCCCTCTTCTGGAAAGGAGCACGGTGTGGAATCCGAAGATCTCGGCGCTTCTTAGTATGGCGCCAACGTTGTGCGGATCTTCGACGTTGTCCAGCAACAGCAGGCGCGGTTTATCCCATGCATCGTCGGATGACATGTAGGGATAGGTTCCTGCCTTCAGGACCACTCCTTGATGGTCGCGGGAGCCAGAGAGGTCATTCACGCGGCGCTTGTCAGCCCATTGAATGGGGACGTCCATCTTCTTGAGATAGACCGCGAGCTTCCGCAGCCTGGGCTGCTTTGCCGTGGCCTGGTTGATGAACGCTTCGTAGACGCGGCGCTTGCCGGCACGTACGGTTTCGAATACGGGGTTCACGCCGTATATGTAGTCTCTGCTCGATTTCGCCATGTTGCCCCAAGGAAAATCCAAATTCCCAGCTCTGAAACAGCCCTGATACTAGAATCAACTGTGGTTCGACACAAGCAGGATTCTATTCGGAAATGCTTTGGACTAGTCCTTCGAAGCCTCTTGATCTGTATAGGAGCCTTGGCGTCGCAGGTCAGCGAAGCAGGAGCTAGCAAGCAACGACTCCATCTTTTCTACATTCTGATGACAATCGATTTGCGGCTTCCTGCTATTCTATGGACGAGATGAGAGGGAAACGCACAATGTCATGCAGGGAACAAGGGCAAGGGACGCCCCGAGTTGCGAGGCAACAGAAAAGGAGAGGCACGATGAAAAGGGCAAGAGAAAATACAATATTCAGGATGTTGGTGTCGATGACGATGCTATCGGCACTGGTGGCAATGTCAACAGGATGTGCAATGTTCCGTATCTCGGTCAAAGATCGTGACCCCGAGAAGAAGTCTCCGTTGTCGGCTAGCTACGACCATAGTGACCTTCTGGAATGGGGCGAGCTCGTATCCAAGGGGATCATGAAGAAACAATTCCCCGGCAACGTGAAACCCAGGCTCGTCGACATGGGCATCCAGAACCGGACACGTTCCCACCTCGATATGAAAGCGCTTTCCGACACGATTACCACCAAGCTGCTCGATAACGGCAAGGTGCGCCTGGTAAACGCTGCGAGGCGCGATGATCTGCTGAAAGAGCAGGGGTACCAGCTGGCGAACTGCACATCGGTCACACGTGCGAAGATTGGTCAGCAACTTGGCGCCAACTACATGCTGACCGGCTCACTTGTCGAGATAACTCATGAATCAGGTCGCGAGATCCGTGTGTCGAAGAAAAAGGATGTCTATTACCAGCTCACTGTCGAGGTCACGGACGTTACGACGGGCGAGATCGTCATGCGTCATCAGGAAGACAGGCTGCGCCGGTCCAGCAAGCCCATCATCGGATGGTAGTGGAGACAGCATGCGACTTGCAGAACAACAAGGCAATCTGCTGAGAACGCTGGCGCTCTGCGCTGGCGTTCTCCTGGGCGCAGGGGGCTGTTCGACTGCAAGGATTCATTCTGCCCGGATCAAATTCATGAGAGGTGAGTACGAGGGCGCAGAGAAGGATCTCGCGGTGATCTCGAAGAAAGACAACAACAGGCTCCTGGCCCTGATGGAGCGTGGCATGATCCGGCAGGCAAAGCAGGATTACAAGGCATCAACTGACGACTGGCTCGAAGCCCAGAGGTTGGCTGAGGATCTTGATTACTATAGCATCTCCAAGGACTCTGCCAGCCTGGTTGTCAACGATCACACGATGCCGTACCGCGGCGAAGGTCATGAGCGTGCGCTTCTGCACGTGTTCGCCGCGAAGAACTATCTGGCCCTGTCAAAGTGGGAAGACGCTGCCGTTGAGGCTCGGAATGTTGTTTACCGGCTGGAGAAGCGGGGCGATCAGCCGGATGACGCCTATTCTCGATACATGGCCGCCGTCTGTTTCGAACTGATAAACGATCACCAGGCCGCAGCTTTTCAATACAGGTTGGCATCGGAACTGGCCAGGGGCGTAGAGATCGATGAGATCTCAGGTTGGATATCACTGCCGGCGAAAGACAAGAAGGGGGACGCCCGGGTCGTGGCGGAGGAGGACGGCACCCAGCTCATATGTTTCCTGGCCACCGGCTCAATGAAGGGGGTTGGCAAGCTGGGTCAGTTATCCTGCTGGCAGGAAGGCAGCTATGCCGAGATTCATGCAGGCGAAAAATACCTTGGCAGGACGCACCTTCTTTCTGATGTGGGTGTCTTGCACAACGCGGCCGAGAAAGGGAAGGAAGGGAGGAAAACGGTAAAGACGATTACCCGTATTATCCTCAAGGAAGTGCTTGTGCAGGCAGTGGCGACGAAAGACGAAGATCTGGCAGAACTGCTGCGGGTTATCTTGATCGAACTTGAAGTGCCCGATTACAGGCATTGGGAAACCCTGCCGCGCTATCTTCACGTGGCTCGCGTGAATTGTCCGGACGACCTACAGAGCTATAGTATCGTTATGAAGGATCGGAGTGGAAAGATTGTCAGCAGTAAGGACATAACAGGACCAATAACAAGATCGGGCGAGCGGCTGGTGTCGTTCTGCCGCTGCAAATAGGAGTGATGTATTATGAAGACAGCATTAATCATATTGTGTGCAGTGATGATAGTCGGGACGGTTGGCGCTTCACCCATGCGCATAGTGCTGCTCGACTGTGAAGACCAGACGGATACGCGTCCTGACACGCCCGTATTGAGGGGCGTAACGTCCAAGGCATTGGCGAACAAGGCCGGAAACCTTGTTGGTAAGCACGTTGTTGGCAGCGACATGTTTACGCTTATCGACAGGCGTGACTTCACATCCAAGGTGAGTGCTGCGCAGAATGACAAGCAGCTGGGCAATGTCGATGCTTCGAAACTGTTCATTCATGCGGCAAGAGCCCTGGATGCGGACGGGGTGTTGCGCAGCAGTATTCTCGCCTTCTCAACGTCGACCAGGACGGTCGATCAAGGTGGCCACAAGACACAGCTTGCCACCTTGTCGGTCCGCATCATGCTTGAGGTCCTGGACGTTACTGGCGGTGCGGTTGTTGCAATGTCCGATGGTATTGCACAGCAGGAATTCCGCATTACGAGCAATGATCTCTCCCAGATCGGTGAAGAGGATGCATTGAAGCTGCTTGAAACAGCAATAGCGAATGCCATGGAGCCGATGGCAAAGAGTGTCGGAAAGTACGCCGCGCGACGTGCAGGCAAGAAGAAGGTGAGTATCTCGATCAAGACATCGGCCGATCCCGCGATCGTGGAGGTGGATGGAGTTATGATTGGCTCGACGCCGCTGATTGACTATGAAGTATACAGTGGCGATCATATTGTCACGATCGGAAAACCGGGTTACCAGGACCTGTCAAAGCGTATTCTGATCGAGAAGGATTCCTCGATAACCGTGCCGTTGCTCAGGAATGAGTTCACGATGGAAGAACTCAAAGAAATCATAACGAAGATGAGAGTCCATCGTGTTAGTATACTTGAGCCAGGCTGGGTCATCAGGGAATTATAGGAGGGCTGAGGGCGGAAACCCCGAGAAACTAGGGGCAGGCCTGAAGCCTGAGTTAGGAACAGGTAGGGACGGCGCTCTGCGCCGTCCTCGGCGAGACCGCCCTGCCTCCTTTGTTATGAATTGGCCAGTTGCCCAATCATCGAATTGGTGGATCGAGAAATCAGCAAATTGACGAATCATCCAATGTTCAGGTGGCCATGAGCAGAACATCAAATCAACGAATACCGTTCATTCACTATTCCCTGACAGTGGTATTGGCAGGTCTGTTCGCAATGTCATTTGCTCTGAACCGATCGCAGTACCGGGCCGCACAGAATGAGTTGGGCGGCCGGCTGCAGGTACAGCTCCACCGTGATCTTGATTTGCTGCATGAACATGTGTTGGCAGCAGAGCGGACAGAGTTCAGGTTGATGGCGGGCAACATCCCTTTTGATGTGGCCATGGCGCGCAACATGTTCCAGGTCCATGAATCACGTGCGTATCCAGCAGGGCTTGAAGAGCTGATGCCTTCGGCAAGAACGCCGCGCGAGACTGCCGACAAGTCGCTCGCCATCGCCCTTGAGCATAAAACTAAAGGGAGAAGGTTGCGTGCGGAGGAGTATTTAAAAGTAGCTGCCGGCATAGAGACCAGGGAGCACAGGGACCTACTTGTAAAGGCGTCGGCTCTCTTCAATATCCTTGAATTGAACAACTTCAGTTCTCCGTATGCCATCTACGGGCTTCTTGCGATCATGGATGGTGAAGCGGAATTCGGATTGACTCGGGATGAGAAGGAGTTTTTCAGAAAAGCACTTTCTAACAATGTCAGGACATTTGCTCGCGATAGGGAACAGAGCAAGCGTATCTGGGCAACGGCCGACCAGATCTCTCGTAGCTGTCGGGACAAGAGTCTGCCGCTGCGCATCATGTTCGATGATCGCCTGCTGAGCGTCAACATCCAGGGCTCCGCCGTGCTTATCCCGCTGTCCGATAGATTGCCGTTCGAATTGTCACGTGATGCGCCGCGCGATGCGGCTGTTGTGCTAGAGGTGCCCTTTGCCAGGCAGTTGTTTGCTTCGGTTTCGTCGGATAAGCATCAAGTCGAGCTGGGCGCGATCCGGCGAAGGTATCATCTGGCTAATGGCTCACTCGCAGTCATGTGCCTGCTGGCGGTCATACTCGTGGTGACCCTGTTCAACGCGGTAGGAAAAGAGCGCGAACTGGTAGCATTGCGTTCACGGTTCCTGGCCACGGTGTCTCACGAGTTGAGGACGCCGATTGGCCTTGTCCGTCTCTACGCGGAAACATTGAACAGGGGCAAACTCGATGAGGAAAAGAGAGAGAGCTACGCCAGGTCAATACTTGTCGAATCGGAGCGCCTGACCGGCTTGGTGAATAACGTGATGGATTTTTCACGCCTGGAGCAGGGGAGTTACAGGTTAAACATCCAGAAAGTGGACCTGTCGCATTTGTGTGGCCAGGTATTGGAATCGTTCAAGTTCCGTCTTGGCCAGGAAGAATTCGAGCTTAAGCATGAGATACAGGAAGGGATCATGGCCGATATTGATCCACTTGCATTCTCTCAAATCGTTTTTAATCTGATGGATAACGCGCTAAAGTATTCAGGTGAAAGCCACGTTGTGGAGGTTGCGCTCCGCGTGGATATGGGGGTGGCACTGTTGTCTGTGCGCGACCAGGGGTTGGGCATACCCGATACGATGAAGGACCGAGTATTTGATGCTTTCGAGAGGGTGGACGATCAGCGTGTGTCAGCAAAGCGTGGGAGTGGGATTGGCCTGAGCGTATCGCAACAACTGGCGAGGCAGATGGCGGGCGCCATAACCATTCTGGATAATGTGCCTGCGGGAACGGAGTTCAGGGTGACCGTGCCATTGGCATGATAGTCGATCCGGACAGGATGTGAAAATGAAGTTGCTTGTTGTTGATGATGAAAAGGGCTTTCGCGAAGCCCTGAAGGATAACCTGGAGCAGGAAGGGTATAGCGTCGACATTACCGCCGGCGGCAGAGCTGCGCTTGACGCTTTGAAAGCGGAGCGATACGCCCTCGTTGTTCTTGACGTGATGATGCCTGATATGGACGGGTTCAGTGTCCTTGAAGAGCTTCGAAAGACCGACAAGAAGACGCCGGTGATCTTTCTCACCGCCCGGTCCCTTGAAGAGGACAAGCTCCAGGGGCTGGAGCTTGGCGCGGATGACTACCTTACAAAGCCTTTCAGTGTAATGGAGCTGATAGCACGTATAAGAACGGTGTTGAGACGCACTGCGCCGGGCAGTGAACTGGGCGAAATGGCGTTCGACAGGGTGAAAGTGGATCTTGCCATGATGACAGTGACAGCTGATGGCTGCAGTGAAGACCTTGGCAGGTACGAGGCAGAGATACTTCGTTTCCTGGCGTCGGAGCCTGGTCGCGTGTTCTCTCGCGACGAGATTCTCGATCAGGTATGGGGGCTGGAAGCGTTTCCGTCAAACCGCACGGTAGACAATTACATCGTCAAGATTCGACAGCATATAGAATCCGATCCCCGGTCACCAAAGCATCTTGTTTCAGTCTACGGTAAAGGCTACAAATTGGCGCTTGCATCTCCTGATTCTCCTTCTTAATCCTGGCGTGCAAGACCAGCCCATTACGCCGGAGCGCCAGTGCGAAGGCGGGTATCCTGAAAAAGAAAAGGAATGGTTCTAGCTGATCCGACCGCAATCTAATCCAGAACCAAAGAGGAGGCTCCTTTCCCCTCGACTCAATTCAGGCATTATCATAGAATGTCCCCGAAACCGCAGGTATTCCATGACTGAAGACAAGAAATCCAGACGCAGATGGATCATCCTCGTATTCCTGGTTCTTTTCATTCTGCTCATCTCTCTTGTGCTTTTCTGTAAGTATTGTGGGAGGAATATAAAGGAGAAAGGTGCAGTGCAGATGGGCGAGGTGCCGGGCGATCGCTTTGAATTCGACGATTTCTATTATGCTGTTGATGGGACATGGTCTCTTGATGCAGCCCTGCATTTGTTGAAGCAGCGCAAGTATGTGAGCGGCCCCCAGGAGTTGCAGCATTATCTGGTCTATGAGGCCAAGCCTTCAGAAGTGGTCCGAATCAAGGAATCCGATGCCCGCTGGAAACTGCTCGAGGTGCTCGAGGTCGAGGATGTCATTGCGACGGGTTGGGCCGATCTGAATCGGGCAAAGGCAACGAAGGTTGAGTAATTGTCTCATTACAAAGAGCGTGCGCAATTGCATAGATCGTTTCGCTATGCTGATGAGATCATGTTGTCAGGAGGAGAGGCCAAGATGAAGAAGCTGTTATTGATCGTTCCTGTATTGTTGATCGCCGGGATGCTACAGGCCGAGGATGTCACTGTTGAATCCATGCCGCCTTCTGTTGTTAAAACTGTACCGGCATCGGGTGACAGGGCTGTTGATGCGAGTTTGAAAGAGATTGCCGTCACTTTTAGCAAAAATATGATGACCGAGCAGATGTGGTCTTGGTGCATACAGACGAAGGAAACGTTCCCTGAGATTGATGTCAGTAAGAAGGTGCGTTTTCTGAAAGACAAGCGCACATGTGTTTTGCCGGTCAAGCTCCAGCCAGGCAAGACTTATGCAATATGGATCAATTCGAAGAACAACAATAATTTCAAGGATACCGGCAAGCGATCCGCCGTGCCTTATCTGCTGGTCTTCCGGACAAGGAAATAGGATACTGTCCATCATCAATCGCTAACTAGTTGAGGGAAATAGTCATGAAGAATTACCTGTTAATAGTATCGGTAGTTGCAGTTATTTGTATTACCGGTTGCGGAACTCGGCAAGCCAGCAATCCCGCTGCAGAAACAGCGGCGATGAAAGCAGCAGAGAGCTGGTTGGCTCTTGTTGACAAAGGTGAATATGGCAAGAGCTGGAGTGAGGCCGCCGGTTACTTCAAGGGCGCCGTGCAGGAGGAGAAGTGGGAAGGTATGATCAGACCCATCAGGAAACCGCTCGGCAAGGTCCTTTCGCGCAAGGTCAAAGGCAAGCAATACATGACCTCCATGCCAGGTGCGCCGGATGGGGAATATGTGATCATCCAGTTCGACACCTCCTTTGAGAAGAAGGCTGCTGCCATTGAGACCGTGACTCCTGTGCTGGACGACGACGGCAAGTGGCGTGTTTCGGGCTACTTCATCAAGTAGGTACAATGGGCCTATTTGATGGGCATTAACATCCTATGTACGTTCAAGGTGCTCTCCCTGTACATCCCGAATGCGCTGACGCTGTGCTATCTTCCCGTATAGGGTCACAAAGAGTGAGGATCGATCAGCTGGCACGGTATCTGCATTAGAAGAGCGGATTATGAAAACACGTATATTAGCAGCATTGGTTCTTTGTGCAGTTATGGCCACAGGATGCAGGAGCACCCGCAACTACGCAGGCGCTCCGGCAGAGAAGGGGGATTATGTCGTTCTGCTCCATGGCATGGGGCGGACACACCGATCAATGAGGAAGATGGGCAAGTGTCTCGGCGAAAAGGGCTACCAGGTCGTCAATGTTTCCTATCCATCATTAAAGGTGCCGGTCGAGGATCTGACAGGACGGCTCGACGAAGTCATCCAGGAGGAATGTACCGATGAGGCGAAGCACGTCCATTTTGTGACCCATTCCTTTGGCGGGATTCTCACGCGAGTTTATCTCTCAGAGTCGCCTGACCTGAATCTGGGGAGGGTTGTGATGTTGGCGCCGCCGAACTCAGGAAGTGAGATTATCGATGCGCTACGGGTCTTCAAGGTGGATGAGAAACTCCCTGTGAATCTTGAGAACTTCTGGCAACTCGGAACGACCGATGATGATCTACCGAAGAAGCTTGCCCCGGTCAATTTTGAGCTGGGCGTCATTGCCGGTAGCAGGACATCCAACCCCATCTACTCAAGTGTGATCAAGGGCAAGGATGACGGTAAGGTGTCCGTTGAAAGCGCAAAGGTTGAAGGCATGCGGGACTTCCTCGTCGTCAGGCATGGTCATACCTTCATGGCACGCAGCGATGACGTCATTGAGCAGGTTGTTCATTTCCTGGAGAAGGGCGAGTTCCTGCGAATGACAGAGGATTGATGATTCTGTCTTCCGGCGGGCAGATGTCGACCGGTTCATCAATCACCGAGGCAAGCTGCGCAGCAGCAACCGAATCCAAGCCAGGGAGAGTATTTGACGGCCTGTTGCCCAAATTTAGCGAACCCTGTTGCTGACGGTTTTGGTCGTCTCGCAAGGCGTTGCATACCCGGAGGATCTGTGACGCCTCGCGGAACGCTGCGAACGGCCAAAACCGGCGCAACCCAATGGGCGATAGGCTCTTCTGAGTGATTGCTATGTTGCAGCTCATCGATGATGCTTTGGCATCGTCTCTTTGCTGTCGCCTTGCAATCATCTCAGAATAGCCTCCTCGCAGGGTCGTGATATTTGGGCAACACGCCGTTGAGGTGCAACCTCTATAGAATTCATCATTGGAATCGCCTGAAATACAGTCACCGGTTGTGTTGTTGTGCGCATACCAGCAAATGGTCCGGCCGGGCGATTTCCTGCTTCCAGAGAGCTCTCTTCTCGTCCCTTTCCTATTTGGGCGGGCATTTGTGATCCAGCTCGGCAATGCAATCGATGTCACCACG
Source organism: Lentisphaerales bacterium (assembly GCA_030622955.1). Taxonomy (GTDB): domain Bacteria; phylum Verrucomicrobiota; class Kiritimatiellia; order JAUXFM01; family JAUXFM01; genus JAUXFM01. Next base: position 13,172 of record JAUXFM010000015.1, on the reverse strand, counting down.
CAGGTATTCCCAGAGGCGACGTTCGAGTTCGCGGTAACGGGCCTGCAGCATGCCGAACCGGGCCTGTATGGTCTCAAGGCCTTCCGGCTTGTTGTGACTCATCCACATGGTGCGGAACGCTTCCTCCATGGCCGCGATCGATTCGTAGACTTTATCGATCCGGTTTTTGACGACAAGCAGTCCTTTGCGATCCTTTTTTCGATAGGCACGAAGGAGTTCGGCTGTCAGGCTGTATCGGTCGGAGAACGCTTTTGCGGTCGCATATGCGTAGCCAAGATTTCCCGTTTCATGACTGTTGGCATATCGCTTCAGTTGTTTTGCTATTGTTGTGTAATGTGTTGCCATCTTTGCGATCCTAGCAGGGTTGTCCTTTGAGTGTGTACGCACGTGTGTTTCAAAGATGGGGTCGTCCCACATTAGAGGATTGTACCCTTCAGCTTCGTACTGGATATCGCTGGCAAGTGTGTGGGCGGCATAGCTGCCTCCGCATACCGTGGCGAATCGTTTCTCCAGATCTGTTAATGAAGGTTGTTTTGCGCCATAAGCCTTGTCGGCACACCACGCCATACCGGTGAATGCGGAATCGTGATCGCAATAGGCACCGTTATCACCCCATTGCGTGAAGAAGATTTCTTGGACCTTTGCTTCATAGCATGCCTCGATACAAGGCCCGGCATTCTTTTCGGTGAGGCGCTGGCTGTGCCAGTATTTGTTCCAGGTCCAGATGCCGGATCCCACAAGAGGTTCCCGACCCATGTCGCGGTGCCTTTTGATCCACTCAAGATAAAACTCCTTGTTGTCGTGGTAGTAATCCCAGTAGACCAGTTCAACATCCTTGGGGATGTTCTTGATGACGCTCTTCGGTATGACCGAGGCAGTATCATAGTAGTGCTGCGTTTTTGACCCCAACCTGAAATACATGTCCGACCATATCATTGGCTTGAGACCATGCTTCTTGCATATCTTTACGACCTTGCAAAGGTGCTCGTTGAACAATTCAAAGCGATCTTTGTAGCCGTGCTTGTCAAGGAAGCGGCCGAGGCCCAGGTCATGCGTTTCATCCATGCCGATGTGGATTCGGTCGGTGCGGCATGACTTCTTCCAGAACTGCACCATCTTTTCGATCAGCTTATAGCTTTCCTTTTCGCCAACCATCAAGACTTTGTCGGTATCCCTTATCTTTGAATAAGCGCGATGCCGCAAGAGTTTTTCGAGATGCCCCAGCGTCTGGATGCAGGGGATGATCTCAATGTTCAGTTTTGCTGCGTATGTGTCGATTGCTTTGATTTCAGATGCCGAGTAGGCGCCACGTTGATATCCGAAATATGGTTCACCAGGAAGCTGGTAGGTCTCTTCCGTATAGAGCATGACCATGTTGTAGCCGAGCAGTGCGAGTTGACGTAGCCAGATCTTGATGTGGTCTACGGTCATGATTGCGTTGCGCGAACAGTCCAGCATGATCCCTAGCATCTTGAAAGGAGTGCTCTCTTTGTAAATCTTCTTGTTTGTCGTTAGACCGGAGAGGACTGCTCCGACTGCACGGCCTGCCTGTGCCGGCGCTGAGTAGCAGACTGTTGCTGTTCTGCCATCAAAGACGACCTGACAATCGCCATCGGCATCGACTTTCAGAAATTCGACCGGTATGCCCTTGCCGTTCTTTGCGATGGGGTAGTGATTGCCAAGCTCATTGAGCGTGCTGCGAAGTTCGACGGGAGTGGTTTCTGTCTGCCAGCTGATAGATTTCGCCATGGCTCTCTCCTTGATGTGGGTGTGAAGCGGGCACGCTATTACAATGTTTGACCCTGATCAAGAGATAACTCTCACTGGCAGGAGGGGTCAGCCCTTAGAATAAAGAATAGGAACTGACTGGTAGTGGGTGGTTGCTATGTTGCTGAGGCATGGCCAGACAGCTTAGAATTAAATATGCTGGTGCGATCTACCACGGGAAGCTCGCGGCAAGAACTGAAAGGATCTCGGTGTCTTGCAGAGGAACTCGACGCGAAAGGCTTATTCTCTATTCTAAGGGCTGACCCCTCGGGCCCTGGATCGAGACCATCGGTCGATCCGGTTCATATCGATATGCTTATCCAGCAAATCGACGAGTCTGTCGAACTCGGAATCCATGCCATCCGAACTCTTCCAGGTGAGCGGCTCGATGCCTTTGCGTTCGCAGAGCCAGTTGAGCAGGCCTGTCCTGACAGGTGGGGCATCGAAGAAACCATGTACGTAGCATCCGAAGATGAGGCCGTTGTCGGACAGAGCTCCGCAAGGTATTGAAACTGCCGAGCCACCTTGCTCGGTGATGACCAGGGGTGCACCTGCTTCAGACGATTGCGTTATGCCGGTGTGGATCTCATAGCCGTGGAAGGGAGTGCCCGATTCAGCGAACGGACAAGTGTCTGTTGTCGCGCCTGTTACCTGTGCGAGCTGTTTGCGCGGTTCGAGAACGGTCGATATTGGGAGGAGCGACAGGCCGAGTTCGGTTCCTGCCTCACCCTCAACGCCGGTTGGATCGGCAATGTCAGTGCCGAACAGCTGGTATCCACCGCATATCCCAACAAGAGGTATCTCGGCTTTGTTCAGCTCCAGTATTGCATCGGCTAATCCCGTCTCACGCAAGAAGCGCATGTCGGCACGGGTATTCTTTGTGCCGGGGATTATCAGCAGATCTGGTTTGCCCAGTCCTTCAACGGTATCGATGTAATTGACATTCACGCCATCAGTGTTCTCGAACGCGACGAAATCGGTGTAGTTGCTGATTCGTGGCAATCGGATGACGGTAATGTTCAGGATTGCATCATCCGCTTGTTTGCGGTCATCCAGCCCGAGCGAATCTTCATCGTCTATCTTGAGGTTGCGGATGTACGGCAACACGCCAAGAACTGGTACGCCCGTGAGTTGTTCAATTTGCTTAATGCCAGAATGCAGCATTGTAACATCGCCGCGAAACTTGTTGATGATTATGCCAGACATCAATTTTCTGTAATGCGGTGAGAGTAATTGAATTGTTCCGTAGATTGTTGCGAATACGCCGCCTCGATCGATGTCCGCGACCAGTATCACTTTTGCCCCGGCATGTTCCGCCATGGCCATGTTGTCGAAATCTTCCGCCATCAGGTTGATTTCTGTCGGGCTTCCCGCACCTTCAAGAACTACCAGGTCATGCTTGCCTGCAAGCCGGTCATAAGCTCTGTGTGCAGCGTTCTTCATATCCCGTTTCTTCTCGTAGTAGTCACGCGCGGGGAAGTTGCCTATTGGCTGGCCATTGACGATCACCTGGGAGCCCGCATCACCCATAGGCTTCAGCAGAACAGGATTCATGTCGGTATGCGGTGGAAGGCCAGCGGCCTGTGCCTGCACAACTTGTGCTCGTCCCATCTCGCCACCTTCAGGCGTGACGAACGAATTGAGCGACATGTTCTGTGCTTTGAAGGGTGCAACGCTCAGGCCGGTGCGCGCGAAGTAACGACACAATCCTGCCGCCAGGACGCTCTTGCCTGCATTGGAGGTAGTCCCGACCACCATAATCGCAGGGGTGAGAGCAGGCTTTGAGCTGACATGAGTGCCTTCTATTGATGCGATAGCGTCAACGAGTGCATCAGTTTCCTCCTGTGGTCGTACTGCCAGGCGACAATATTGTTCTCCCAGCCCTTCGAAGTTCTGACAGGATCTGATAAGAATGCCTTGCTCAAGCAGTTCATGTTGCAGTTTGCTGACCGATATGGTTGCGGGGAGCTCGACCAGGATGAAGTTGGCTGCCGCAGGCAGGGCATTGTAGCCGTTGATGTTTTCTATGCGCTCGATAAGATAGTCACGATCCTTGCCTGTCGCGTTCCTGGTGGACTTGATGTATTCGGGGTCCGAATAGATGTGCGCTGCGAGTGATTGCGCCAAACCGTTGACAGTCCAAGGGAGCTGGACGCGGCGTAACCGTCCTATTGTAGATGGATGCCCGCATGCCATGCCGAGCCTTAGTCCTGGTATCGCGAAGAATTTCGTCAGTGATTTGACGACAATCAGGTTTGTTGGGATGTCTGGCGAGATCAGCGATCGCTGCTTGGGTTCCGGCACAAAATCCATGAATGATTCATCCGCGACAATCCATTTCGAAGGATTGTCCGATGCCAATGCCAGGATTGCGTCACTCTCGGTAAGTACTCCCGTTGGATTGTTGGGATTGCATATGAAAAGCATGTCTGCATCCGAAGCTGCGAGTTTTTGTGGGTCAATGATGAAGCCATCTCTTGGGTTCATGATGTATGTGGAACTCGCAGGGATACCGGAGGCAGCACAGATTTCCGAATAACCGGCATAAGTTGGTGCAGGCCAACCGGCTTTTCCGGGTTTGAGTGCCTGCACGATCCAACTCATTACTTCGGTTGATCCATTCCCGACTATCACAGCATTTGACGAGATACCGTGCACTTCGGCAAGTCGGGCAGCTGCCGTATTCGCGTGTGGCTCCGGGTACCTGGTGATCTCGGTGTCATGACGTGCAAGCAGGATGCTCAATGCTGGAGGCGTGCCGATTGGATTGACGTTCACGCTGAAGTCGAGTGCAACTTCGACCTGGTCGTTCATTCCAAGTGCGCGTGCGACAGTTATCGGGTCGCCACCGTGCGGGTTGATATGTTTCTCTTTTGTCATTTGATCAGTCAATACAGAGTGTCAGCAGCGAAAGCAATATAACTGAAAGCCACCCGGAACAAAGGACAAGCCTGTTGATCCGGCGTATGTGGAGAGGCCCTGCTTCTTCACTGCCGCTGCCAAGCCAGGGCTTATCGACCATACCATGAGGATACATCGAAGGGCCACCGAGTTTTAGTCCGAGAGCGCCTGCTGCGAAGCTCTCTGCGTGGCCGGCATTGGGCGAGCTGTGTTTAAGGCGATCCCTGAAGAAAGTGATGGAGCCTGCATTCGCATCAAGCCGGAGCGGGATAGCTGCAAAGTAGAGAAAGGGTAATGACAGCCGTGCGGGGATGAAATTGAGAATGTCATCGAGTCTTGCGCTTACCCGGCCGAATCGTGAGTATAGCTCGTTTCTGTAGCCAACCATTGAGTCAAGCGTGCTGATAGCCTTAAAAAAGACTACTGAAGCCACACCCCAGAACACGGGATCGCCGCAGAGGTGATGAGTTATGGCTGCTGCCGTAAGGTAGTAGATGACGGGTGAAAGGAAGCCGTCGAGGAAGTTCTCGGCCACGCTTTCGATTGCGGCACGTGCTGTGCCGTATTTGTCGAGTTTTGAAGTATCGCGACCGACTATTTGTTGAAGTTCATGTCTTGCGCACGCGATGTCGTTTCTAGCCAGTGCGGATGCGATCGGCCGCGAGTGTCTGACAAGGTCGGAGAGCGCAAGACTCGAATATAGCATGAAGATGTCGAATGCCATCACAAGGCGGTCGTCAAGCAGTCCGGCTCCCATTCTTAGTGACAGATAGATGATGACACTGCTCGCAGTAACAAGAAAAGCAAGGATCGCACCACCGAGAACACCGGTGCATTTGAGTTTGCGCAGGCCATTTTCCGCCAGAGTCACGATGCGCCCCATCAAGCGGGCGGGATGAAACGCGTATCGCGGATCGCCAAAAACAAGATCCAACAGGAAGCCAGCAACCAGAACTAGTACAGAATTGAGCATTGCAGTTGTTTGTACCTCTACAGCGCGAAGGATATTCTATTAGAAATCGAATGCGAGTCTTTTCCGTTCCGATTGACAGGGATGAGCTGCGAGTGCATATTCGCCGCATGGCTATACGGAAGACAGTGTTCATAATTGGTGACGGAATGGCCGACTATCCGTTGGATAAGCTTGACGGCAAGACTCCACTGCAATGTGCGGATTGCCCCAGCATGGATGCAATTGCAGCGGCAGGTTGCAGCGGTACATTGTTGACCTTGCCTGAAGGTGTTCCGGCGAGCAGTGACACAGCCAACATGTCCGTGATGGGTTGTGATCTGGAGAAGGAGTATTTCGGACGCGGCCCGATGGAGGCGGCCGGCATGGGAATAGATCTTGGCCCAGATGATGTAGCGTTCAGGCTGAATCTCGTAACTGTGGAGGATGGTGTATTTCGTGATTTCACGGGAGGTCGGCCTGATCAAAAGACTACTGTCGAAGCGATTGCTTTTCTCAATGACAGGCTTGGAAGTGACGAGGTCCGCTTATACCCGGGCGTCAGTTACAGAAACATAATGGTGCTTTCCGGGCCAAGGTTTTCGGAGAAGGTGCATCTTGACAAACCATACGGCCTGGATGTGCGGGTGGCCAAGCACTTGCCGAGGGCGCTGGTGCCCGGTGCAGAAGCAACGGCTGAATTGCTATTAAAGTTGATGGATGAGGCGGCCGCGGTTCTGCCGGATGCACCGTTTGCTTCGAAGTTGGCGAACGAAGGAAAGTTGCCGATCAATGGTATATGGCCTGGAAGTTGCGGACGTGCGGGCAAGTTCAGAACCTTGCAGGAGCGATGTGGTATTACGGGCGCCGTGATAAGTGCGGTTGATGTGATCATTGGTATGGGACGATTGCTCGGCATGGAAGTTGTTAAAGTGCCAGGTGCGACTGGGTATATTGACACCAACTACGAAGGCAAGGCCGATGCGGCGCTGGATGCGTTGCAGAGGCATGATCTTGTCTATACGCATGTTGAGGGAATTGATGAAGTATCGCACGACGGTGATTGCATGTTGAAGGTGAAGACCATTGAGGAGTTCGACAGGCGGCTCGTCGGCAGGATCCTTGCCGGCATAGATCAGGACGTGAATATTGCACTGCTTCCTGATCACTACACGCCCTGTAGCCTGGGTGAGCATTCGCGGGATCCCGTTCCGGTATCGGTCAGGAGAGTGGGTGTCGAACCCGATCCAGTGACTGTCTATAACGAACCTGTCTGTGCGATGGGTGCCCTTGGTGCTATGACCGGCTCTGATCTTATCGATCTGATGCTGGGGTAGAGCAGTTTCACAAATTCTGTAGCCGTTTGTGCTACTGCATGCAACAGTTACAGCGTCAGGCTCCATCGCAATAATTTAACTATTACTGCTTCGCCTTCCTTGTCCCTGTCGCATTCGCCACGCCTCTCCGGCTACAGTATTTCTTCAACCGCTCTAGCTGACCACTGGACACAGCTCAGCCAGCAACCAGAATCCAGTTTCAAGTGTCGCTACTTCATGCTATCTTCTCGACCTCTTAATGGGAGGAAGCGTCATGAACAGAATAAATCTTGTGGCAGCAATAATTCTTGTTCTCGCAACATTCGTCATTGCGGCAGAGGAAGGCGGGTGGAAGAAAGCAATGTCGCTGGGGGCGACCCTGACATCGGGGAATAGCGAAACGCTCACTCTTAATGGGGGCGTGGGTGTCGAGAAGAAGATCGATAAGCACGAACTGTCAATAGGCGCGGAGGCCAACTACTCCGAATCTGAGGTCGAGAAAGTGGTGGCCGGCCAAACCAATAGGATTGACGAAACAACTGCGGACAACAGCAAGGCATATCTAAAATACAAACGCAAGTTTGGTCGGCCGTTCTTCTACTCGGATAACGGTCTGTTCCGAGACGAGCCTGGCGCTATTGAGCAGAGGGTCACAGTGGGGCTTGGCTGCGGCTTCTTTGTGCTCAAGACTGATGCGGCAACTTTAGGGCTGGAGGTCGGCGGCTCATGGATTGATGAAGAGTTCACGACCGAGCAGGATGGCGAGGACTATTTTGCATTAAGGTTCGCGGCGCGTCACGACCACGAGTTGAGCGAAACGGCCAAACTATGGGCTTCGGTTGAGTATCTGCAACGCTCAGATGAATCTGAGAAGTATTTTCTAACTTCTGAGGCCGGTATTGAAGCGGTAATGAATTCCTCCTTAAGCCTGCGGCTTGTCTTGCAGGCCCGATATGACAGTCTGCCACCCGATGGCATTGAGAAGGACGATCTATCATTGGTCAGCGCGTTTGTTTGTAAACTGTAGTTTTAGCTAATACAGCTGCGGATACTGACGGGCTCTGCCATTGCTCCTGTTTGTAGCATGCGTCTATAAACGATTTCTTCGTGGTTGTGCTCCCTGCATCTCTTGCATATAATGCCCTTGCCCGCAGGTCTGAGCGGTACATCCAGCTTAGGCATATATGCTGCAGCTGCGGGAAATCTCGCCAGGCATGCGGTGGGGGCTGTCGGGGTTTCAGCCCGATGTGGGAACGTGACCGGCAAGATGTACAGAATGGAAAATCTATATAAAGAACGAGGGATAAGGTCAATTTGAAGGCTTGGAAGATTGCGAGAATATCGTGAAGAAGATCTCAATAGTTGTGTTGTTATTGGGCCTGATGGTTGTTGTTCCTGTGCATGCAAAAACTGTTCTTGAAGGCTACAAGGTCAAGTACAACAGTTCCTTGATGAAGATCGGCGAAGAGTCGACCGCAAAACTTCGTGGTCTGCCGATAGGTTATGTCCGAGCACTCAAGAAGGTCGAGGCCGAGTATAAGGCGGAAGGCGATCTAAATGCGCTGTTGGCTCTCAAGAACGAACTGAAACGATTTCTCAAAACGGCGGCTATGCCCGAAGAGGCGCCAGCAGATCTGCCGCCGCGCGTTGTCAATCTGCAGGAATCCTACAAGCGCCAGGAAACAGGGGCAAGATTCTTGAGGGCAGAGCGCATAGTGGCGCTGACCGACAGTTATAAGCGCGTGCTCGAACGGCTCCAGAAGAAACTGACCCAGACCAGCGGGATAAAGGAAGCTTTGAAGGTGAAGAAAGAACTTGATGCCATTGAGGAGAACGAGGACGTCAAGCAGGCGAGGGTGACGCTCGCCGCCCTTGCTCCGCCACCAGAGCCAGAGAGGCCGGAAGAGCCTGAGGAAAGACTCCCTGAAGGTTGGGGCCGAAATGACAATGGGCCACGCGAAAAGCCGGAATGGGGCCGGAAGAGCAAGATGGGCGATGTGGATAAGAAGATCCTGGCCTTTGCACGCAAGATCAGGGTGGTCTCGGCGGGCCGTCATGCGGGTAACTTTGCAGAAATTGAAATAGACGGGCGACGAATCATGGCGCTGGGACAGGGCGCGGGACGGGGACTTAATGTTGTTGTCGTTAATCGCGAAGGCGAAGTAATGAGCGAACATTTTGACACCAATGACAACGAAGAAGAAGCCAAACGGTTCGCCAGGGGGATCGATGATCTGCCCAAGGGCATGTTCGTAATCATCGCCGTAGCTGATGATGGCGCTGAGGCTTTTAATAAGGATGCGCAGAAAGCGATCAACTCGATAGGTGCAAAAGAAGGCTTAAAAGATAAGCCCATCGGTGGTTCTTACATATGTGTAGGAGCTACAGGACTTGGCAAGGGCAAAGCGCTCGAGGCTTTTGCGCGGGAAGCGCTCTCTCTGGAAGGTGGCAGGATAGACCGTTTCATGCCGCATCCTGAACATGGCAGGCCGCCCGATGAGCAATGGCATGAGCCGCCGCCTGATGATAACCGACACACAGAGCCACGCCAAAATCCACCAGAAGACGACACCCGTTGGCGCATAGAGCCACCGCCGCCCGAAGACAACAACCGCCGCTGGCGCAATCCCGACGATAACGAATGGTAGAAGAGGGGTGTGATGGCGGAGCCATCAAGCCTGACTTCCTTAGAAAGCTTAGTTATCGTTTATAGTCTGCTGGAAAGTTGCGGCATCTTCCCATGTCACAGAACTGTCGAGGAAGAGTATGTTTCCGCCCCGGCCCTGATGATTTGCCGGGTCGCAGTAGACGTGGACTGCAGTGACCGAATCGCTTTCTTTTAATCCTGGAACCAGTGTATAGGTGGTCCAGCTGTCGACATTTGACATACTGCCGGGCTGTACCTTGCTCGAGGGGCAGATATATAGCTTGGGGTTGTTGATATACCCTTTCAGTTGGCTGAACTTGGTGGGAAACTGTTCCTCGTGGTCCATTGAATACATCTTCATCGCTTTGCCCATCTGTGACAGATGGCTCATGCAGGATGTGCGCCTTGCGCGTTCACGTGCGGAACTGATTGCGGGCAAGGTCATACCTGCAAGCATCCCCAAAATGGCGAGAAGGAAGAGAGCGCCGGATAGCAGTGTGACCAGGTAGCCCATTATTAGCCCGGTGACAGCCATTCCATTGCCAGCAAGAGTTCCATTAGATCTCTTTATCTTGGCCACGGCGACATGCCCGCAGATAATCGCAGGAATTCCGGTGAATGCGCATGCAACGAGTGATGCTAACCCCAACACGAGGCTTGCAATCGCCAATCCGCATGTCTCAATTTTCTTTGCTGTTTCTTCCGTCATTGCCTCTTCCTTTTTGTTCAGGTTTCAAACTCATCCTTCATCCCTCTCCTAGAGTCCTTCAATCCATTTCCAGGCTTCATCTGTTACTGTAAGATTCTTGCCTTCCCAGTTAATGAGACCTTGTTTGGTCATGCGGTTGATCAGGCGACTGAATGTTTCCGGCTTGGTGCCTATGGCAGAGGCAATATCTTTCTTGGGTAGATGTGGGGCTATTCGGTGTTCTCTTCCGTACTGTTCCTTCAGGAACAGGAGGAAGCGTTCCTCCGCATCGTAGGATCCCAGGTAGCGCACCCGTTCGGCAAGATATCGCTGTTTCTTCATCAGGCCGGCGATGAAATCGTTCCGGAATCTTCGACTGTCGAGGAGATGTGTGAGATCCGATCGCGAGAAGGAGAGTACAGCAGATGCTGCCAGGGCTGTTGCAGTGACTGGATACCGGTCTTCCTCGAAGAGAATAACTTCTCCAAATATAGCGCCGGGTTTGATTGTCATTATGACTACCTCATTGCCATCCGGTGTCGCCTTGCGCAATGTCACAGCACCTTTAACCAGCAGGTAAATTTTGTTTCCAGTGGTGCCCTCCATGAACAACACCTGGCGCTTGCGCAGTTCTTCCACGGTGGCAAAGCCCGCCAGCTTCGCACATTCTTCTTTGTTAAGCCCTGAGAAGTACGAGGACTTACCAATTATGGTGGTTATTTCGGTTTTTTTCATTTTTCTGCCGTTTCTTGACCTGGATCAAGGATTCTTAGCGTACACGATGATACTATGTACGCGAAGATAAGAAGTTAAACTTAACATCAACAGCGTCACACAGCAACAAAAGAGGAGATAGCGATGTCAATGTTCTGTTATCAGTGCGAGCAAACGGCAAAAGGGACAGGATGCACAAAGATGGGGGTATGCGGTAAGGATTCGCAGGTGTCAGCTCTGCAGGATCTGCTGATCCATGCGGCAAAGGGCGTATCCATGTATGCAAAGCGTGCGAGTGATCTCGGTGTACATAGCAGTGAGATTGACGTCTTTGTTGTCAAAGCACTCTTTACAACTGTCACGAACGTTAATTTCGATGTTGCAAGGCTCTCGACATTGTTGCACCAAGCAGAGGATATCAAAGAGAAAGCCAGGGATCTCTATGTAAAGGCAGTCAAGGATTCCGGGAATCTCGAAGAGGAATTCGCAGGGGCTGCACAATGGAGCGCGGTGGATACAATAGAAGGCCTTGTTGCCGAAGGACAAGAAGTCGGTATTGAAGGGAGGCGCAAAGATCTTGGCGAAGACATTTCGGGACTGCAGGAATTGCTGCTCTATGGCTTGAAGGGAACAGCGTCCTATGCTGATCATGCCTTCATTCTTGGCAAAGAGGACCGAGAGGTCTTCGCTTTCTTCCACGAGGCGTTGGATTTCCTTTCAAGGGACAACCACACAGCCGATGAGTTGCTGGCCATGATCCTGAAATGCGGTGAGATCAACTTGAAGGTTATGGAACTTCTGGATGGCGCCAATACGGGTACCTTCGGCGATCCGGTTCCTACTTCCGTTCGTATTGAGCCGAAGAAGGGGAAAGCCATCCTGATATCCGGTCATGACCTGAAGGATCTCGAGGAGCTCCTGGTACAGACTGAAGGGAAGGGCATCAACATCTACACTCATGGCGAGATGCTGCCTGCACATGGTTATCCGGGGTTGAACAAGTATGCTCATCTTGCCGGTAATTACGGTGGCGCGTGGCAGGATCAGCAGAAGGAATTTGATTTGTTCCCGGGTGCAATATTGATGACGACCAATTGCATACAGCGTCCGCATGATACCTACAAGGCTCGCATTTTCACATCCGGTCTTGTTGCCTGGCCCGGTGTTGAGCATATCTCGAACGGAGATTTCTCACCGGTCATTGATGCAGCCCAGGCGGCTGATGGGTTCGTCGAGGATGGTGGCGACAAGACCATTCTGGTCGGGTTCGGTCACAATGCCGTGTTGGGTGTTGCTGATAAAGTGATAGAGGCAGTGAAGAGTGGGGCGATAAAGCACTTCTTCCTGGTCGGAGGCTGTGATGGTGCCAGAAGTGGGCGCAATTATTACACCGAACTTGCTGAGAAGATCCCCGATGATTGCGTGATCCTGACGCTTGCCTGTGGCAAGTATAGGTTCAATAAGGGCGACTACGGCGATATTGGCGGGATCCCCAGGCTTCTGGATGTCGGACAGTGTAACGATGCCTATTCAGCAATCAAGATTGCCGTCGCATTGGCCGAGGCATTTGACACCGATGTGAACAGTCTGCCGCTTTCGCTGATCCTGTCCTGGTATGAGCAGAAAGCTGTTTGCATTCTGTTGACGCTCCTGCATCTCGGAATCAAGAATATCAGACTGGGTCCGAGTCTTCCGGCATTCATTTCTCCGAATGTGCTGAACATACTAGTTGAGAAGTTCAACATCATGCCTATCTCGACGCCGGAAGAAGATTTGAAGGCAATTCTTGAGCCGGATACTGTTGGCCTGTAGAGACAAACTGGCAGCTACAAGAAGATACAGAAAAGAGACCATGGGTCAGGGATGAGGCCATTCCGGATCCATGGTCTTCTTCTTTCGGGACCTGTCTCGGCTCAATGCCGAGAGAGTTCTAGAGCGGTTGAAGAAATACTGTAGCCGGAGAGGCGTGTCGAATGCGACAGGGACAAGGAATGCGAAGCAGTAATAGTTGAACTATTGCGCTGGAGCCTGACGCTGTAACTGTTGCATGCAGTAGCACAAACGGCTACAGGATTTGTGAAACTGCTCTAGTCACCGAACTCGTCCTCGTCATCGTCCTCGAACTCGTCCTCGTCATCGTCTTCGTCATCGTCTTCGAACTCGCCTTCGAAAGTCGGAGGCCAAGCGGTC
>JAUXFM010000136.1 GCA_030622955.1 Lentisphaerales bacterium | reverse complement strand
TATATGGGTACGTTGTCGGCCGATGAGAAGACGATGTTCCTCAAGGGTTATGTACGTGTCACGAATAACAGTGGCGAGGATTACGAGAATGCGCAGACCCGCTTGATTGTTGGTAAAGTGCACATGCTTGATCAAATTGCGGCGCTTGCCCGGCGTCAGCATCCGTATGGTAGCCCTCTTCCCGTGAGGGGCAATGGATTGGATGCCGGACTTTCCAGGCGCGACTTACGGAATGAACTGTCGGAGATGGATGCGGTTACGAGCTTTGGTGGCGGCGTGATGATGGAGCATAAGAAAATCAAGAAGGAAGGGCTCAGCGAGTATTTCCTCTATACGATTGCAGGCACAGAGACGATTCCTACAGGCTGGGCGAAGAGGCTTCCGAGTTTTGAGGCAGAAGCAGTGCCGGTCATCAACCTCTACAAGTATGAAGAGGAACGATACGGTCGGTCGGTCATCCGGTTCCTGAGCTTCAAGAACGATGAAGATCACAAACTCGGAAACACGCCGATTCCCGGCGGGCTGCTGAAAATCTATCGCTCTGTTGATGACGAGCAGCACCTGTCATACGAAGGACAGTCGAGCTTCAAATATATCCCCGTTGAAGAAGATGTGGAGCTTAACCTTGGTCGGGTTCAGAATGTCGTTGTTGAGTCGAAACTGATGGACCAGAAGACCGACCGGTACCTGTTTGACAGGAATGGGAATCCGAACGGCTGGGATGAGATTCAGACATGGAAGATGACGGTCAAGAACACGCGTGAAGTGCCGGTGAAGATCGAGATACAGCGGAATGTTCACACACAGTATTGGGATCTCACGAACAAGGGCGACCATGGAAAGTATGAGAAAGTGGACCAGGATACAGTGAAGTATACACTGGAGCTGGCGCCACGTTCGAAGAAGGAATTTGAATACCAATTGACGAAGTATCATGGGCGGAGAGCGGAGTAGCCGCAGGGCGGCGGTTATCGGTTATTTCTTATTGGTGAAAAGACAAGGGGGAAGGCGATGAAGTTAGTTAAATTTGTGGTGGTGTGTTTGCTGGCGTTGATGGTTTGTGCCCCAATGGTCCAGGCGCAGGACCAGGCGCGAGTTACGAAATTCCAGGCCTGTGAGAATGCGTCGGGCAGTGGGATCTACTGGGTCGACACGACGACCGGCAGGACATGGTGGGCGAATCCTGCGACCATGAAGTGGGAGTTCATCGGAAGGCCGAAGAACGCTGCCTTGAGCAGTATGGGTACATACCTTCCTTACAAGAACAAGAGCGGTGAAGGTCTGTTCATCATGAATACATCTACTGGCCAGGCCTGGTGGACGAATCGCGTTGCATGGAAGAGCCTCGGCAAGCCTGAAGAAAAGGATCCGACGGCGAAGCAGTAAGGGCTGGAGCGGGGAAGAAAGAAGCAGGCAGGACGATTAAGGGCAGGACGTTCGGGCTGGATTCTTCATTTCACTATCTTGAGCAGGTCCCGGAATTTCGGGTGCTCTGCAGTTCGCATGAGTTCGAACAGCAGGGTTTCTGTGCTGGTGATACTCGCGCCGCATTCCCGAATCTTTTCGAGTCCTATATCTTTGTTAAGGGGCGTTCTTGAAGAAATGGCATCGGCCACTACCTCTACGAGATAGCCCCGCATAGTGAGTTCGCATGCTGTCTGGTAGACGCAGACGTGTGATTCGATACCCGCGACGATGACCTGTTCTTTATCGATTTCTTCCAGTCGGGTGGAGAATGCCTGTTCGCCACAGCAACCGAAAGAGGATTTGGAGATGGGCGAGAGATCCGTCAGGAGTTCTGTGAGCTGAGGGATGGTCTGACCCATTTTCTCAGGGATTTGTTCCATCCACACGATTGGAATATCCATGACCCGCAGGCCAGCCACCAGTTTCTGAAGATTTTCGAAGAGCTGTTCTTTTTCATGCATGACCTGGGCCAGCTTTTCCTGCACATCGACCAGAACTAATGCGGTGTTATGTATATTGAGCATGTTGTTTCTCCTTCGCCTTGACTCTAGTGGGTGGGGCAGGATCCCACAAGCGAAAGTTGGCCCGGCCCTGCGTGGTTGACGACCCAGTTGGATTGTGTGCACCGTATGCCTGCTATGGGGGCAAGAATCATACTACTGCTGGTGGATGGGTTGGGGTTGGGCACCGAGGATTCGTCGGTCAATCCGTTACATTCGGGCGCATGTCCAGCTCTGCTCAAGTTCCTTGCCAACAATGCGACGCCTATAGATGCACAGCTTGGAATACCTGGCTTACCGCAAAGCGCTACGGGCCAGACCTCGCTCTTGACCGGCGTGAATGCGCAGGAGCTGCTCAACAGACATGTTGAAGGCTTTCCGGGTCCTGAACTAAAAGAAATTATCAGGGAACACAACATCTTTGGTCAGTTGAAGAAGCGTGGGTTGCGTTCGACATTTGCGAACGCATATTTCCTCCAAGAAGGCAGTGTCCTTGAGAAGAAGCGTTTATGGTCCGTCACGACAGTTGCTGCGATGCATGCATTCGGGCGGGTCCGTGACGAGAAAGTGATGGCTGCAGATGCTGCTGTTTACCAGGACTTGACCAGGGCGAGTTTGAGAGAGCGTGGCTATAGCGGTCCGCTGGTGACACCCGAGGATTCTGCGGATCATCTTGTGGAGATTGCGATGGAATATGACCTGACCCTTTTCGAGTATTTCCAGACTGATCGTGCAGCGCACAAGCAGGATCACGCGAAGATCAGGCGGGTACTCCAGCAACTCGATGCGTTCATTGGCCGGCTCGCGGCACGGGCGGAGAAGGATGGATTGTTGGTTGTGCTGACCAGTGATCACGGCAATGTCGAGGATACGCGGACCCGGCAGCATACGATGAACCCCGTTCCGTTGATGGCGATCGGGGAGGGCGCGGATGACTTGCGTGCCAGAATCAGGAGCTTGCTTGATGTGACGCCGGTGCTTGTAGGATTGTTGACTTCCTGATTCGATCACGCGCATTGGACTGCGCCGCTTCCTTTTGGGCCGTCCCCACCAAACGTGAATGCAATACGTGTGGGTATTTCCTCTCTCCGGACGGCTGGGCCAGCCATCCCTACCCAGCGTGAAGGCATCAAGTGATGAAGGATTCTGTCTGATCTTCACTTGCGCATTCGTCAAACTTGGACGTCCGCCGTCTACTCCTGCGCGACATCCCATTTCGGGCGTTGCCAGGATGTCAGGAACTCTTCGACTTCTTTGCGCTCGGCTTTTTGCTTCGTTTCGCTGCCGTCGAGGAATGCTACGAATTCGAGTTGTGCGTCTTTAGTGCCATGTTCCGTTGCGAATTTCCTGGCGATGCTATTTGGTGGCAGAAGCAGGCGCCCTGCAGTTTCTTTCAATTCGAAATCGAGACCGGGTTTTCGCCATGCTGGCCGGTACGCTTTGTAGACAACTTCCGAACAGACGAGTTCGTTGTCGGTAGCGAAATCGAAATTGTAATCGTAGGGACGTTTATGGAAGGTGAATGCGCGCATGATAGCCCTGAGCTTGGCGGTCTTGTCCAGTTTCGGGCGAAGCACGCTGAGATAGTCGGCACGTGCGCTCTTCTCGAGTGGCATAGGTATTACACCCGGCGCGAGCGCCTCCATGGTGCGACAGGGATAAATGTTCGTTGGTGATGTCAGTGCCTTGAAGAGATCCGGGTGGTGCTCGGCGACGTAATCGGAAACGGTCTTCCCCTTCAGCAGGGGATCATCCTCGAAGAAGGCGTCCATCTCTTTGAGCGTGCCAGTGTAGAGCGCTACGTGTGGCCAGAAGCCGGGTATGCCAATGTTTGTAAGATACCAATTTCTCCGCTCGAGTAAAATGTCGCCGGGTTGCAATTCGGGCATGAGTGTTTTGATGTCATCAAGTGTTATGAAATTCTCACGCTTCGTGGTTCTCACGATGCTCATGCCTTCGGCTACCCCTTTTTGAAGTGGAAGCCAGGCTTTGAACGATTCCCTTTCAAAGAACTCTCTTGGATTATGGGCGAAGATCTCGGGTCGTTTGCCGATCAGTTCTACGATTTCCCTGTATGCCTCATCGCTCCGCGTGACGAGGAATTGTTCGTCCATGGCATCGTAGCTGCGAGTTGAGTTAAGGATCTGGAAGTTGGCCTGGCCGGCATTGAGCTTCACGAGGCTGCCCGGATGAGTGATGGCCTGTTTCAGAGAGAAATAGCTGTTGGCGGGGATATCAAGTTCATCCCTTCTCTCGTTGAGCAGCGTCGCCATCTGTTCGTTCGTGCCGATCAATGCTGTGAGCTTGAGACTGTTCTGGTAGTTCGCTATGAACGCCGAGTAGGCGACCAGGAACGAGCGTGAATTGAGGTCAGGATATTTGATGTATGCGATACGGTAGAAACACTGATGGATATGTTTCAGTCTCTCGAGTTCCATTGAGTAGGCAAGGAAGCGCGACCATAGTTCCAGAACCTTTTGTTTATCTTTAGGGCTGAGCTTCCTGATATCCTTCTGAAAGAGCTTCTTCTTTGCCTGGATAGCATCCATTGCTTTGTCCAGTCCCTGCATGTATACCGGGAGCAGGGCGATATCCTTGTCGATCCGTGCGGGATCCGGCGCAACTCCCATAGGGAACAGGACATACGCAATGTAGCCGAGCAGAAGCGTGGCCAGGAATGTGATGATATACTTGCGGTTCCCCCTGGCGGATCGTGCGGCAAGCATGCCCTGGCGTTGGAGCAGTATCCTGGACTTGCGATGTTTCCTGGCGGCGATTGTAAGACAGAGCCACCCTGCGGCATAAAGGGCAGTCGCCCAGTGCCATCGGTACTTGCCCGACAGTTTCATTGCGATGACCGCAAATGCGACAATTGGCAGGATAAAGCTGAGCGAGTAGGAAGTTATAATTCGTTTCTTCATGAGCTACAACATACAGCGAAGACCGCCGACCTTCAAGAAAAGCTGGAATAACAGTTGAGGAGGGCATCGAATCTGCGCGTTATGCTCTCAGACAGGGCGTGCCCGATGGCAGTTACATTGTCTCAACGAGCAACTGCGTCTTCACTGGGATGCCATTATCGAGATATGAATTGATCCTCGACCTGTGGCGCAAGGAAGGCAATTACGGGGCCGCTTGACGAAAGCCTCCATTCTGTGCATGCTCCTTCCATGTATCCGAAATTCGACAGGCCGGGCTGGGACGAATATTTCATGAATATCGCGTATGTTGTCGCAACGCGTGGCAACTGTATTCGGCGCCAGGTTGCGGCTGTCATCGCGAAAGACAATCGGATCATATCTACTGGTTACAATGGTACACCACGCGGTGTAGAGAACTGTTGTGATGGCGGTTGTCCCAGGTGTGCGAGTGATCTGCCCTCGGGTGTGGGGCTCGAGGAGTGTATTTGCGCGCACGGCGAGGAGAATGCCATTCTGCAGGCGGCCAATTACGGCGTGTCGCTCAGGGGCTCGGTACTCTATAGCACGATGAGTCCCTGCATAACCTGCACACGTCTCATCATAGCCGCCGGCATCAAGAAGGTTGTCTACGACAAAGAGTACCATTTGAGCCAAGCGACGGAGTCGCTCTTCAAGGAAGCGGGGGTAGTTTGCGAGAAACTCGTCCATGACTGAGAACCTATTGGGTCATGGCCAGGCCGGTTACGGGATAGATCCTGGAACGGTCACTCATCTTTTCACTTACCGGCCTGTTGCCCAAATATCACGACCCTGCGAGGAGGCTATTCTGAGATGATTGAAAGGCGACAGCAAAGAGACGATGCCAAAGCATCATCGATGAGCTGCAACATAGCAATCACTCAGAAGAGCCTATCGCCCATTGGTTGCGCCGGTTTTGGCCGTTCGCAGCGTTCCGCGAGGCGTCACAGATCCTCCGGGTATGCAACGCCTCGCGCGCCTTGCGAGACGACCAAAACCGTC
>JAUXFM010000173.1 GCA_030622955.1 Lentisphaerales bacterium | reverse complement strand
GGCAAGACGAGGAAGGGGGTTTTGCAGGCCGTCATAAATCTGCGTCAATAGGCCAGGGCCCAGTTCCACCGAGAGCATCTCGCCCGAGAATTCGACCCTGTCGCCAACGGAGAGCCCGGTTGTATCTTCGAAGACCTGCATGTCGGCGAACTCGCCGCGTATGCGCACCACTTCGCACATCAAGCCAAGCTCGCCGAGTCTGGCAAAGGCTACTTCATTTTGGGCAACAGCACCGTTGAACTTGACGGTGATCATGTTGCCGTTTATTCCGCTTATCTTGCCGGTGGTATTGCTCATTTATCCCCTCATAATCTTACTCTTACTCATAATTCTAATCCCAGCCGCCGGCTGATCCTCGGACGGCCCGGCGGTCCGTCCCTACCATGATGCATCTAAGCGATCACCGTGCCGCACGCACTCCAACCGCAACCGTACGCCGTCATTAAGCATCAACCATCTCTTCACTGGGCTTCATTCGGACGAGCTCTTCAAGTTTTTCGGAACCCTCTTGTTCCTTCATTCCCGCCCAGCGTTCACAAAGCTTCAATTTTAGACCGTAGGCAACTATTGAGCTGCCGGAAAACGTGTCAAAACCGGCCAAATCCTCGAGTTCCGCCCATCTGTACTGATCAAGCGCCTTCTCGCGCTCGAGTGGGTTGCTCTTGGCGTAGGCATCGGCGACGGCTTTCTCGATGTATACATCACTGCCTTCTTCTTCCTTGAGATAGGAAGCGGGATCCTCCTTATACCTGGCAGCACGGACTTTGACGGCTGCGTTGCGTAACAGTGTCTCCGAGTCTCGCCAGGCATGAGCAAATGGAGTAGGGGCAGGGCGCTTATCTGTCAGGAATGACGGGTCCAGCACCGCATCAAGTGCCTCCAGGTCCCTCGACTCAAGATGATCGGCACAGGTCGACCTGAACTCACGCAGGGACATTGGCGGTGTGCCCTCGAGAGAGAGCATCGGCAAGCTTGCTCCTAGGAAGTAATAGTTCATCAAAGTGTCAGGATGATTTTGCTGATGCCTTTCTCACAACTTCGGCAAGATGTGGGCGCATCAGGTGGCAGAGCGAATCAGTTACTGCTTCAACTGAGAAATCGTGTTCAAGCTTGTCTTTGACCATCGAGACCTTGAATCCGGAGACCACACTGGAGTCAGCCTTCACTTCAAGGCCGTTCTTGAGCGCATCGGCATACTTTGACGAGAGGAATTCGGTAACAGATTTGCGATCCTTCTCGTTAAGTAGAATGTCTATCCGTGTCTCGCCCGTTCCTTTGCAGTACTGCTCGACAACTTTTACAAGCATCTGCTGGAGTGTTTCTGTTGTCATTGCTGAACCCACGGTATCCTTTGCAATAGCTTCCAGCGCATTGCTGACGGAATCAGCAACGCCGAGAATGACATCGCGGGCCGCTTGCTCGAGTGATACTTTGCCGCGCTCTGCAAAGGACTTGGAATTTGTTTCGGCCTTCTCGATGATGCCCCTGCCATTGGCGTCAGCTTCTTCGACGATCGCCTTGGCCCTAAGCTTGGCATCGGAAACAATGCGATCGGCTTCTGTCTCGGCTTTTTCGACGCCGTCTTTCTGAATACGATCCAATAGACTCTGGAGTTCCTCGGGCATATTAATCACTCTCTTTCAATATGAGATGGACGGCTTGTTGCCAAAATCGCGCGAACCCTGTTGCTGCCTATTCTGAATCGTTCGCAAGGCGTGCGAGGAGTTGCGTGCCTGGAAGGTCTGTGACGCCTCGCGAAACGCTGCGCACGTCGAGAAATGGCACAACCCTGTGGGCGACTGGCTCTTTTGAGTGATTGTCGTGTTGCAGCTCATGAATGATGCTCTGGCATTGTTTCTTCGTTGTCGCCTTGCAAGCATCTCAAAACAGTCTCCTCGCGCGGTCGCGATATTTGGGCAACAAGCCGTTGAATTCAAACAACACAAAACCAGACATCCACAGCGCTGAGCGCTGTGTGGATGTCCAGATTTTGTGGCTGTTATACTATACGCAAGGATCAAGGTTGGCAAGCTTTTGAAGGAGTACAAATTTTGCCGCCACAAGCTTGTCGGCCTCTGCGAGCAGAAGCTTGGAGTTTTCCGGGTTACTTTTTGTAAGAACGCGGAACCTGTTCTCCTTGAGAGCATGCTCGCTGAATTTCACTGTTGGTTCCTTGCTGTCAAGCTTCAGCGGGTTCTGTCCGTCTTTTGACAACTCGGGGTTGAATCTGTAGAGCGGGAAATGTCCTGACTGGACGGCTTCCTTCTGCCTCCTGAGTCCGGTTGTCATATCTATGCCATGTGCTATGCAGTGCGAGTAAGCGATTATCAGTGACGGCCCGTCATATGCTTCGGCCTCGTTAAACGCACGCACTGCCTGGGCAGGATTTGCGCCCATCGCAACAGCAGCAACGTAGATGTTGCCGTAAGTCATGCTGATCATTCCTAGATCCTTCTTCATTGACGGCTTGCCGGCTGCGGCAAACTTGGCCACAGCACCCATAGGCGTCGATTTCGATGCCTGACCGCCAGTGTTCGAGTAGACCTCGGTGTCGACCACCAGGACGTTGATGTTCCTGCCGGAAGCGAGAACGTGATCCAGTCCACCGTAACCAATGTCATAAGCCCAGCCATCGCCGCCAAGTGCCCAGATGGACTTCTTGACGAGGTAGTCGGCTACGGACATCAGTTCCTTGCACATGGAGGATCCGCAATCCTTGATCTTGTTCTTTAGTTCTTCAACAAGGGCACGCTGTTCTTCAATGGCGACCTGTGTCGATTGATCGGCATCACGAATCGCCGCGCAAAGCTCGGCCATGCCGGCACAGCTCTTGCATTCATTGCCGGACGACACTCTCTCCAGCAGCTCCAGTGCGTACTGGTTGAACTTGTCGACTGCGAGTCGCATGCCGAACGAGAATTCAGCAGCATCCTCAAAGAGCGAGTTCGACCATGTTGGGCCACGGCCATCACTCCTTGTGCAGTAAGGGGTGGTCGGCAAGTTGCCGCCATAGATTGAGGAACAGCCCGTGGCGTTTCCGATCATGAGGCGATCGCCGAATAGCTGTGAGAGCAGCTTGACGTATGCGGTCTCACCGCAGCCCGCGCAGGCGCCCGAGAACTCGAAGAGCGGGGTTATCATCTGGCTGCCCTTGATCGATGCGGGGTTGTATCCGCTTGCGTCCAACTCGGGTAGGGCGAGGAAGAAGGCGAAATTCGCCGCTTCTTTCTCTCTCAGCGGAATCTGTGGGACCATATCGATTGCTTTGTGGCCCGTTTCCTTCTTATCGGCGTCTTTCTCCTTGGCGGGACAGTTATCCACGCAGGCGCCACAACCTGTGCAGTCTTCTGGTGCTACCTGAACGGTATATTTCTTGCCTTCGAAGCCCTTGCCCCTGGCATCGATCGATTTGAAGGTTTCAGGGGCCTTTTCGAGTTCAGGCACCTCATAGATCTTCGTCCTGATGGCTGCATGGGGGCAGACCAGCGAGCATTGTGCACACTGGATACAGAGTTTCTCATCCCACAGGGGGATCTCAACAGCGATATTCCGCTTCTCGTACTGGGTCGTGGCGGTAGGCCAAGTGCCGTCAATGGGCATTGCGCTCACGGGGATCTTGTCGCCCTTCTGCTGCATTATGACAGCAGTGACATTCTTTACGAAATCGGGTGAATCGGCTGGCACAGTAGCATGCATCTTGACCTTGCCGGCGGGCTTGCCCGGAACGGTGACTTCCTGCATGGCGGCCACGGCTCCATCAACAGCCTTGAAGTTCATTGCTACAATTTCATCGCCCTTCTTTCCATACGTTTTCTTGATGGCGCCCTTCAACGATTCGATCGCCTTCTCCTGGGGCAGTATGCCTGAGATGGCAAAGAAGCAGGTCTGCATTATCGTGTTGATACGTGCGCCAAGACCGAGGTCATGGCCGAGTT
>JAUXFM010000051.1 GCA_030622955.1 Lentisphaerales bacterium | reverse complement strand
CCTTAGAGCGGTTGAAGAAATACTGTAGCAGGAGGGGCGTTGCGAATTGCGCATGATCAAGGAAGGCGAAGCAGGCATAGCAGGGCTATTCCGATGCAGCCTGACACAGAGCATACGCAATGCAGTAGCCCAAAACGGCTACAGTATTTGTGAAACTGCTCTAGCCTGTTCGCTCGAGTCAGTTTAAATATTAGTATTTCGGATGTGAGGTGTTAATGGCTGAATTGGTAAACAAATTTTCATGGTCCTTCAGTGCGTCTGAGGATTTCGAGGAATGCAGACGCAGGCGCTACTGGAGCAAATATGCCATGTGGGGCGGCTGGCGTGGTGATGCATCGCCGATCCAGCGTGCAGCATACAGGCTCAACAAGATGGAGAACAGGTACTCCATACAGGGACAGGCCGTCGAGCAGTCGGTCATGTGGGCGCTTCGCAATAAGCAGAACGGCAAGGACGTTACGGTTGAGGAAGCGTACGAGGCCGTGGCCAAACCCTTTCTCAACAGGTGCTGGAAGGAATCGACGGGCCGCCTGTGGGAGGCCGACCCCAAACGCTACTGCTGCTTCAGGGAGCAGTATTACAAGACCCTCAAGAAGGAAGATGAGAAGGCGTGGGTCGTCGCAATAGTTGAGCATGTAAAGAAGTGTATAGGGATCTTTCTTGAGAAGGTGCTCCCCCGCTTGAAGGATGTCACGGCTGGCGATGAGATCGAGATCAGGACCATTGAGGTCGGCGATCCCGAATCGTTCGAGATGAGCGATGTCAAGATTTACGCGATCCCCGACTACGTCTACCAGGTAGATGATGACTTTCACATTCACGACTGGAAATCCGGCAAGGTCAAGGAATCGCACATGCAGCAGCTCGCAATATACGGGCTGTGGGCAAATGTGAAGCATGGCATCCCGGCCGACAAGATCCACGTGGATATTGAGTACCTTGCTGATGGTACTGTGCGGGAATGCCAGCTCACCGATGCCGATCTTCAGATGGCTCGCAAATACTTCGAGAACTCGATGGGCGATATGGCATCATATCTTGTCGACGCTGATATGAAGAAGAATGAGCCGCTGCCCCAGGAGGAATGGGAGCTAGCCGAAAGCCAGCGCATCTGCAGGATGTGCAACTTCTACCAACTCTGTGAGAAAGAGCTGACAATGTAGGAGAGAGAGGTGCCGCGGCGCGGCAACTTTCAACTCAGAACTTACAACTTCCAGATCTCGGCTTGAGAGTGTAACCCGTCCTTCGCGCAAGGTTTCAGAGGGCAAGTTGCAGGTGTTCAGGGTTTTTGCTGCAGCCTACGGCACAGCGCTTTTCTTCAGAACGCTTTTCCTGCCGATAGTGAGATCATGATGGATTCGTGCTCAACCGCGCATCCATCCATCCAGAAGTCGGCATCGGATTCAGTGTCAGAGATGGTGACATTCCCGCTGATCTCCGGCACGAACTGCATATCCAGGGAGATGGCGAGAAAAGTATTGTTTGCGAGAGTATAGGCGCTGCTGAAGCCGAGCCCTATGTAGTTGCCGGCACTGAAAGAACCATTGAAGAAAGTTTCGCGAAGAACATGGTAGTCCTCGTCAGTCGCCCATACGAAAGGACTGTAGGTCAGGTAGGTGCTGAACGACATTTGCTCATGCATGAAGAAGGCGGTCAATCCCACGTAGGGCATGCCGTAGGATTGCTCGTACTCTATTGCGACAGTGTGATCGAGCGTTCCAACGGAGTCACGGAATCCATCCAATGTTGATGGATCAGTTGAGTAGATAAAGGCCACACCGCTGTCTTCCCATGCCCAGTGGCTATACTTGTAGCCCAGCATTGCGCGCAGCGAGACATCGTACTTCCTGGCCAATTCGAGAGAGCCATTTATGTCGAGCATCCATGCTTCTGTGACATCGACATTGCTTAGCGACCAATCGGTCCAGGGGGAGCCGGGCACGATAAACAGCCGGTCGAAATCCTCCATTTGTCCGCTGCCCTCGTTCAGCGGTATCCAGAGCCCGGCATTCACGTGATACTTGTTGCCAAGCTCTACCGATACAACCGTGCCCAGAAAATAGAGGTTCTCAAGGTCCCAGATCAGCTCGCTGAGCTTGTGCCTATATCCTTTGTCATGTACGTAAACCGTTTCACGAGCTGTCCCGTTGAGTATGCAAAGTGAGGCACGTGACGAAATGCTGATCCCCGCTTCTTTGCCCTCGCCCGGCGCATCAGTAGCCTGCATCGCATAACATGCAACGCAGGCGACACCCAGTGCTGTTGCGACTAACGAAACGATTCTCTTCATCGGCTGAGCATCTCTTTCGCATGTTTGAGGGTGACGCTTGTGAGGTCGCGACCGCCGAGCATCCGGGCAATCTCCTCCTCGCGTTCCTTCTTTGCAACGTTGACGATCCCTGTTCTGGTACGGCCATCCTTGACCTCTTTTGCCACGACGAGGTGGGTCTCGCCATGGACCGCAACCTGCGGGAGGTGCGTAATGCAAAGGACCTGGTGGTTGTCCGCCACTGCGCTCATCTTGGCCCCGATCGCATTGCCTATTTCTCCACCCACGTTCGTATCGATTTCATCGAAGACAAGGACGGGGATTCGGTCGTGTGTTGCGAGCACGGCTTTGACAGCCAGCATGACACGTGAAATCTCGCCACTTGAGGCAATTGTGCGCAAGGGGCGCATTTCTTCACCGGGATTTGGCGCGAATCCGAACTCGATTGCATCAAGACCTGACGGAGTTGGTTCACCCTCGGCGAGTGAGATGTCAAAGACACCATGTTCGAATCCCAGAGCGCGCAGCTCAGAAGTGATCTCTTTGGACAGTGTCTTTGCGCAACCGCCTCGTCGATCATGCAGGATCTTGCCGGCATCGAGCAGCTTCTCCCTGACCTTCTTGAGCTCAGCCTCGATCTCGACAATGCGTTCACCGCGTGTTTCGAGCCCGTTAAGTCGTTCCCTGGCATCCGCCAGGAAAGAAAGAATCTCCTCGATCGAGGTCCCGTACTTTCGTTTCAGCTTGTGGAGGAGCGTAATGCGGTCGTCCAGTAACTGGAGTTGTTCAGGATCGCTGTCCAGACATGAACATTGCTGGCTGATCGTGCTTGAAAGCTCTTGGATTTGTACGGCGATGGATTTCGCTTCTTCGCGCCAGCTTCCGGCATCTTTGAAAATATCGGCCAGTTCTGAAAGAGCCTGTTGTGTTTTGCCCATTGCGTTGAATGCAGACACATCGTTCTCCGTAAGCGCATCTTGGACGGCACTGGTTAATTCGAGGATCCGCTGTGAGTTAGAGGCCATGGCATGACGTTGTACCAGCTCTTCTTCCTGTTCGCTCTCGAGTTGAGCTTCTTCGATCTCCTTTACCTGGAAAGAGAGCATGTCGATCTGTTGCGCGACCTGTTGGTCGTCGCCTTCAAGTTCCTTGCGTTGAGCATCCAGTTCTCCCATTTTCGCGTAGAGCTCCTCGTAGGCTGCTCGGATGGTCCAGAGATGGCCGAACGAATCGAGCAGATCCATTTGGAAGTTCACACTCAGCAGCGACTGATGGTCATGTGGCCCGTGCAGGTCGACCAGCACATCACCGATCTTCCTGAGGGCTTGCAACGTGGTTGGCGAGTCATTGACGGCGATCTTACCCGAGCCTGATGCTGCGACGATCCGCCTGATAATGAGCTGGCCCTCTTCGCAGAGGGGCAGGCCAAGGTCGTCGAGGATCGTGTCGACAGCAGAAGGATCAGGGAGCTGGAACTCGGCTTCGACCCCGCACTTGGCTTCGCCTGTGCGGATCATTGTTCTGTTTGCCCGCTCTCCAAGCAGGAGTCCGAGAGCAGCTGCGAGGATCGATTTACCCGCTCCTGTTTCACCCGTGATAACATTCAGGCCCTGACCGAATTCGACTTGTATGTTCTCCACAATGGCGAGGTTCTTTATGCGTAGCATCTGTAGCATAGAGAGAAGATAAGTCAGGCAGTGTCAGGTGTCGAGTGTCGAGTCGCGTCCGATAGCTCTTCGTGTTGAGCAACGTAGAGGTCGAGCAGTCGTCGAATCATCTTCTGGTACTGCGTATGGTGTTGTTTTTCGCCCCTTCCTTGAAGAAGGCCACACCGGACTGACTCAATCCTATAATCACCTTGATCTGGGCTTCCTTGAGGACCAGATTAAGGTACGATTTGTGGTTCTGAAGTCTCCTGATTCATGGCTGCTTCAATCTGCCTGATGTTTTCGACACAAGACTTTCGACACCAGTATCCCGCCGGCTTGCGCTGGATGTAGGGCCGCACACCGACGAAAAGGAACTCAATGAGTATCTGAGCGGCTGGGCGGAGTACTTCAAGCCGGGGTTCTCAAAGATTTTGGCCAAGGAGCTGGATCATTGGATCCGACGTCGCCTCAGGGCGTACCTGTGGAAACATTGGCTGCAACCAGGGACAAGAGTTCGAAACCTCAAAGCCCATGGTGTACTCCACAAATGGGCAATGATGGGCGGTAACACCCGAAAGGGCGAATGGCGTCTCAGTAAGAACGGAACGCTGTGCGCGGCTTTGCCGAACGCATGCTTTACTCAATCTCTCGATCTGATACTTCTCGACCAATTCTGTTTGTAACAACCGAACCGCTGTTTATGCGATCCGTACGATCAGTGCTGTGGGATGGGCGCTCAGAAATGAGCGTCCCGATCCCGACTCGATGATCTACTTCAATTCAACTGTTATAGTATTCTTCTCGTTTATGCCGATGGATTCAATGCCCTGTAGCGTTTTCAAGCGCTCTCCTTCGCCAACCTTGACGGTATATTTGCCTGCCGCGAATACTTTTGGTCGGAACGTATCGCCGTTAATCCTAACTGTATAAACAGTTTTGCCGTTGACCTCCTGAATCACTTGTACAACAGGATCCACCTCGCCCTTAATATGGAGTTCAGGCAAATAGGCAGCAGGCTTACGACCATAGTTGTCTTTCTGACGAATAGTCACAGGCCACCCAGGATACTGTTTGGTAGCAGGATCCGTAATATCGACATTGCGCGGCCAGCATTCTGCGGTAATGGTGCGATCCCTTTTGTTGAATCGAATGATTCCGAAGCCCGCTGCACCGCCGGCAAAGGGATTGTCCTTGGTTCCGAGAGCACCCGTTCTGCCGTAAGGATTGGAGTACGCGTACATAGTCAACTTGTTGCCAAATCCATCATGATAATCCCCGGTATGTTCCAGCAATGTGGATATGGGATTAAGACCTTTCTCAAGCGGCAGCCATGACCTGGGCCAATAATTGACGATGGAAGGGACGCAGAAGGAGAATCCAGAGTCATGCCATTCGTCGACCCCGTGCTGAATAACCGTGCCGAGATGTTGGTCTCCGGCAATCATGTAGGCAAACGACTTGCGGATCTCCTCTAGTGCTTTATTGCGTCCGGTCTGTGGCCAACCGTTAGAGTCAAGGTCAGCAACCACGCGCCATGAGCCGGTCTTGTGAGCCGCATTCACGAAGATGGTTTGGGAAAGAACAGCTTTCATTTGTACACCTGCCCACTGTGTTCCCCAATCGCGAAGAAACTTCAGCTGCCTGTCCCCAAGCAGCTTCGCATTGGAATTATCAATCGATTTTCTGTCATAATCGGGATCATTGATCAGGTCGGGCCGGCGGTGTCCCGGCGTCTCGACCAGCCCCATGGGGCCTGTCTTGAATTTTCGATCCTCGATAATTGCAAAATCCACCCCGCCAACGTTCAGCGAGGTATAGTAGACGCCTATATTGCGCTGTATAGGTGTTGGATCATAAGGGTCGGGCAAGTTTGCCGTCTGCGCAAACTGGACTTCATTTACATATTTGACCGGATGCAAATAGCCACCGTCGGCAGAGCCTCCAGCTCCCGTGGATTTCTTGCCTTCTGCTCCCCAGAGATTGCCTTGCCCTATATCATGATCATCGGGCACACAAATCGTTGGACGATCTTTAATGATCTCCCCAAACTGTCTCCCAAACAGAAGCCATGCATATAGATGATCCTTGTGGTCATAAGATTGATCACCAGAGAAGAACAGCAAATCAGGATCAATCTTCTTCATGTTCGCAAGGATATCCGGTTTCATCCTCCGATCTCTATTGGAGTTTCCGGTAAATGCTGCAACCACAATCTCGTTCTTATCGACAGGATCTTTTCGGATAGTTCCGCTATAGGTGGCAGCACCATCCAAAGCGACAATACGGTATTTCCACTCTCTGCTGTGATCCCAGTTTTCAACTCGAAACAGGGCGTTCCAGGCCTTGGCTTTCTTCAGCACATAATCATTCTCTCTGACCTTGCTTTGTGCAACTTTCTGCCATTTCCCCTTCTTTTCAACCTCCAAGTAAATATCACGGCTATCTTGCTGTTGAAGCGGATAAAGCTGTGCCGTTACTTTGAGCACCTGTCTTTCGACCGTATACATGGCGAAGCAGATCTTCTTAGAAGGATCTTTCTCGTGGTATTTCCAATTCGGTTTCTGATTCCTCTCTGCCGAAAACGCGGTGGCAGTCAGAACGAACAGAAGCATAGCGGTCACATTGGAGTATTTACTCATGGTTGTCCTCTTTCATCGAACGTGTAAATCACCTTTCATCTGAAGGCGCGCCTTCCTTTGATAAAGTGCAATTCTTGGTTGTGTGCCGGGCATGGTCAGGCTGAGGCTGCTTGCTGGTGCGCTGCGCGAGCGTGCCAAATTCAAATTATGCGTCAAGCATGACATTTTGAAATGGTGCGATCAAGGAGCAAGTCCAGCCCCAGCTAGGTAACGGCTAAGGTTCCGTCCGTAAGGCGGCCTTGAGGAAGCCCGAGACAAGGGTGTGGGCCGATTGTATAGAGTATGCAGGTGGATATCAGGTGGGATGCACGGGGACGAGGATGCAGCACAATCGGAAGTCCTCCAGTTACCGGGAAGGCACATCACGTAGATCCAACGGTTATGCATCGAAAGCAGCAGGGGAGTACCCCGGGAGAGCTCCAGGCTCTGCTGGAAAAATGCCGGAATGAGGAAACCGACTTACCAATTCCCCGGCATGATGGAGTTATCGTACTTCTACATGAGTTTGCAAAAACGAAGACACAAATGACACGACAGTTTGCAGTAAGGGCTTCGCAAGAAATGTGAATCGTCAAAGGGCAGTCAGCAGATGGCATAGTAGCCGAGAAGTCTGTTGGAAAGATCCCGCCTCGGCGGGATCGTCGAAGGCCGGAAAGGTGGGGATACCGAAAAGGTTCGTCAAATGGTAGTGACAAGTACGACAGTCATCTTTAGGACCTTGGTTCGGATTGGCCGCACGTGTTCTCTGACCGTCGACATCCGAAACGCCCGGGTTGGAGAGTGCCTAGGGACGCTCTCACGACTTCACCAGCCTTACGCGTATGGGCGGGGGGAGGGCCTCAGCGATGGGGCTCCCTATCCCGATTATCCAGAGTTTATGCAACAGCCAGCTGATGTACTTCTCTATTCAATCTGGTTCCGATCTTGTCTGTTTCGACCTCGATCTCATAATGAGCTTGGAGGTTCAGCCAGAACTGAGGAGACATGCCAAAATACTTGGCTAGGCGAAGGGCAGTGTTTGCCGATATAGCTCTAGTGCCATGCACAATTTCGTTAATACGACGCGCGGGCACACTGATATCCTTCGCCAGTCTGTATTGACTGATGTCCATGGGTTTGAGAAATTCTTCAAGAAGGATTTCTCCCGGATGTATGGGTTTCAATTTCTTCATTATTTCCTCCTTAATGATAATCAACAATCTCGACATTGCAGGCCTGCCCTGCATGCCATTTAAAACAGATTCTCCATTGTTGGTTTATGCGAATGCTATGTTGCCCCTTCCTTTTGCCTTTGAATCCTTCTAGTTGGTTATTTGGAGGCACTCTCAATTCATTCAATTCTGTTGCCGCATCTAGCATCCATAGTTTTCGCATGGCCGTCTTCTGGATCGATTGAGTAAGTTTCCTCGAAGCGCGCCGATGAAACAGCTTTTCTGCCTCTTTGCATTTAAACGATTCGATCATGAGGCTATAATAACGGGGCGCGGTAATATCGTCAAGCGTTATTACTGATAATGATTCTTAGGGCTTGCGTTTGAAGTCACCTCTGTAGAAGGACCGCAGGGCCGGACAGCCGCGATGATGCCGCATGGCGGAGCATAACTGTCGAGGTCCAGTGGAACGGGAGAAACTCTGTGCCAGTCCGAAGATGGCACAATGTCACATGTCGGAGGATGTGAAGCTCAATAGGGCTTCACCAGTAGGAACCGCCCGGCGTGAACCCGCACGCCGTGGTGGTGTGGGAGCCGGGGCGCACACTATGGGTCAGTCACCGGCCACCCGATTAGGGGTCAGTGGCATGGAGGGCTGAAAAGGTGTATACGGCGTCAGTAACCATATCCTTGTTGTGCATCATGGCGAATTTACGTTGTGCCTTCAGTTGAAAATTGTTGGTGGTAAGTGCTGTGGTAAGTTGATCAAAATCAATCGCATCTGGATGGGGTATGGTGGCTGGGTATATGTGAAGGGCGCCAGAGGTGTTGAGGACTCGACTTACTGCAGTGAAAAAACACGACCAGTCTTTCACGCATTGGAGAACATCAAATGCAAGGACTGCATCAACTGTGTTGTCTGGAATCGAGCCAAGGGAGATGTCAGACGTATGAAGCGGTGTTATTGTAGCCGGGGTGGGGAAGGCAGAGGCGAGGGCTTGAAGCTGATCAAGTTCATCTGCGTCGCGTTCGATGGCGGTGACATTGCCACGTTGCCCAAGTGCCTGAGAGAGCGGTATGGTGTAGCGACCTTTGCCGCAGCCAAAATCAATGGCTGAGTTGCCAGCGGAGAGTCCGAGCTCTGCCATCATTTCAGCTCCCTCGGAAGTCAGCCAGCTCTGTTCGTGATCGGAAAGTTGCATCGCGGACAATTCTCTAAAATTTATTAGTTGCGGAAAAATTGAATATAGTGACTATGATGCCTGACGACTAGCTTGATCTTCGTTTCGGGCCCTGCAAAGCCCGATCTGAGACGTAATGGTCGCCTGGATTGCTCCAATTTCGCTGCGCGACAGTAATAGTTGTGGTTCTGCTGAGTGCTTGGTAGTATGCCACTCATGATCATGTGGGCTGCATATTCAAAACGATTCCTCGGACTTCTGGGTTTGCTCTGCGTGGTTCTATTCCCCGTCATCGTCCGCGCCTCGGGTTACATTGAGGAGCGGGACGACAAGACGATTATTCATGTGGTAGTCGATCGCCTGCCGGATCCGTCGAAAGTGGATACGGCCAGTCGTGCCGATGTTGCTGCAGTGCGTGAATTCAAGCGCCGATTCTCCGAGATCTTTGCTGAACGATACCGGGACAAGTATAAAGCGCATCCCGAAATCTACGGTGTGCATAATTGGGACGAAGTTGAAATCGAGCTCCACCCATTTACAAGCTTAAGAGTAGAAGGGGTAGAAGTCGACCTGATGGCTATTGCGGGCGGCACAGCGCCGGATGTTCTCTACGTGAACTTCCGTAAATCGGACACATATGTGCGTAACAGATTTCTCTACCCTCTTGATAAGCCGGTAGATGGCTACATTACGAGTATGAGTCAGGAAGAACTGGATTTCCGGATCAACAAGAAGATCTGGCCCGTAATCAAACGAAAGGGACCGGACGGCAAAGAAGGCGTGTGGGCACTGCCGTACGGTGGCGCGCTAGGCAGGGTTCTGCTGTTCCGCAAGGACTTGTTCGATGCCAACAATATTCCTTATCCCACCGCTCAATGGACCTGGGCCGATATGATGTCGGCGGCGAAAACACTTACTGATCCACCAAATGGCACATACGGAATAACCGGGGGTGGCGGGAAGCATGAATCCTGGTTTTGGATAACCTACCTCTGGTCAGCCGGTGGTGAGGTTATGGTTTACAATGCAGAGGAGAATACCTGGCGTTGCACCTTCGATTCCAGACAAGCGGCCATCGCGCTCGAGTTCTATAACCGCCTGAACTTTGAGCGCTGGACGGATGCTGAGAACAAGCCCAGGCGCGGATATACCTCGCGCAACAGCAGCAAAGCCAACGTTAAGTGGGAACGTGGCGAAATCGGAATGCACATGGCCTACATCGATGAACGCTTGTTCTCCACAATTAACCCGGAGCTGACCGGGATGGTTCCCGTCCCGCTTGGTCCGACAGGCATCCGAGGCGCGGAACTGAACAGTCGGATGCTCGGCCTGTTCTCGGAGATAAAGGAGCCTGCAGTGCGAGATGCAGCCTGGGAGTATTTACGTTTCTACGATTGTGAAGATGCGGCGGCAATCAAGGTAAAAATCATGGTGGAAGGCGGGCTTGGACGTTTTATCAACCCGCAGTTGTTGCGACGATTCGGATATCCGGAGATCGAACGGCTCGCACCCAAGGGCTGGAGCAAGGTGTTTGAAGTAGCCATCGCCACCGGCAAGCCGGAGCCGTATGGCGAGAACAGCAACATTGCCTACGACCAAATGACGCTTCCCATTCATGAAGCGCAACAGGCCGCTCTGGCCGACAAATTGCCGTCCGATATGGAAGAACGAGTCGACTACATACACCGTCTCCTGCAGCGGGCCTGCACAGAGTCGAACGAGCGCATGATGGGCGTCATTGCGCCGAGGGAGCGGACGTTGCGCCGCATCTCGGCACTGCTCTTGATCATCGGGATTGTCGTCACGTTCACGTTTGTGTTCCGTCGCATCTTTCGCGCCTTTACGCCGCAGGACGGCACTGATCGCAAAGGATGGCAATGGCGCCGCTATGCCTGGGCATATATCTTGCTCGTTCCGGCAGTGGCCAGCATTTTGGTCTGGCGCTATGTGCCGCTTTTACGTGGCTCGACGATGGCCTTCTTCGATTACCGCATCATTGGAAAATCAACATGGGTCGGGCTCGACAATTTCGGAGACCTGCTGTTTGATAGATTCTGGTGGGCAGCAGTTTGGAATTCGTTGCGATACAGCTTCCTGATCATATTTCTTACGTTTCTACCACCGATTATCCTCGCCATTCTTCTTCAGGAAGTGCCGCGTTGCAAGGTTCTCTACAGGACGCTCTTTTATCTTCCGGCCGTAATTGCAGGCTTGGTGACGATTTTGCTCTGGAAGCAGTTCTACGATCCTTCCGATACCGGGGTATTGAACGCGATCGTATTGAAGATCCCCACAATAGGATTTGTTCTTATTGGCACTGTGATGCTGTTTGTTTGCTGTTTGTTTGCGCGACGATTGTGGATACATGGACAGAAATGGATCGGGCGGTTGTTTGTTGCGGCTGGGATCATGATCTTCTCCGCTGTGCTCAAGCTTCCATGGAAGACGATGATGCATCGGATCGATCAATTTGGCAAGGAGTGCGCGAACCGTCTGCATGGCGAATCATACTACATGGCAGAATGGCACGCTCAGGCAAAGAGCATTGATCTCTTGGTCGGCTGGCTTGCAGTTGGCGCGCTGATAATGATGCTGTGCATGGTGGCAAGGCGATGGCTGCTGGTACATGGACGCTCCGGCTGGAGCTGGGTGGTGGGCCTACTGGGCGGGCTGGCCGCTGTGGCAACAGGGTTGGCGGGCATGCAATGTTCAGTCCTGGATACGCACAGGATAGCCGCTCTTCTGAGCGGCATGACTATATTTCTGGTCGGCATACATTTTGCCGGCAAATTGTGGGAGAAAAAGCAATGCTACGGGGGTTGGACTATTGCAATATCAGGACTGCTGCTCTCTGCTTCTGCATTCATATTCGCAGAGCGCTCAATTGGCGCCTTGCTTTTTGAGACAGTACCAAGCTTTCTCTATGCCTTCTTTCTGCTCCCGCCGAGCGAGGCTTTCCAGTGGCTTGCGGCCAGTGATACCGCCATGCTTTCCTGTGTGATCCCTCTGGTATGGGCAGGTATGGGGCCGGGATGTCTTATCTACCTGGCCGCGCTCAAGGGCATTCCCGATGATTACTACGAGGCCGCTGACATCGATGGCGCCAATGTGCTCGACAAGATTCTTTTTATCGTGTTTCCCATGCTTAAGGCGTTAATCATTATCAACTTCGTGGGGGTATTCATTAACTCATGGTATGGCGCGACCGGAAGTATTCTCGCCATGACCGGGGGCGGCGCAGACACCGAAGTGGCCGGGCTGCACATCTGGTACAAGGCATTCACCTACCTCAAGTTCGGTCCTGCAACAGCCGCAGCCTGGATGTTGGGCTTTCTCCTTATAGGATTCACGGTTCAACAGTTGCAAATCCTGTCACGCGTCGAATTCAGAGCGCAAGGAATGGATGATACCTGATGTCCATTATCTCCACCATAGGCCGGAAATCGTTGCGGGTACGCCTACTGATATGGACGATCTATGCCCTGCTTTCGTTGGGTGCGGTGACGATGCTTTACCCCTTTATGTTGATGGTAGCCGGTAGCAGTAAGAGTGATGTTGACAAGACTGAGATAGCACTCGTTCCTGCCTTTCTACGGCAGGAAGATGCTTTGTACCGCAAACATATCGAAGGATTGTTTAATGAATCGCTGCAAATGATGCAGGTTGCTTACGATTCGAACATCTGTGATTTCAAGAAAATCGCGCTGGACCCACAACCTAACGCAAAACTCGCAAAATTCTGGCTCGAATTTATTGCCACAGAAGAATTGCCTCATTATGCCTACACCTGCGGCTATATCGAAGCGAAGACGACGCGCGGGGTAATACCCCTTCATCTTCGCTCCTTCAAGGCCGAGTGCCTGGAGAAATACAACGGCGATATCGCCATATTGAATCGTGCCCTGGATACGGAATTCTACAACTGGGACACATTCAGGATCACGGCCGAGAACTATCTGCAGCGCCGTTCCATGCCGCTGGTCACCCCATTCCGAAGCGCTTTCTATGCCTTCAAAACAAACATGCCATCTTCTGAACGCTACTATTTCGACGTGGAGGGCTATTTCAAAGCAGCGATCTTGAAGACGGTCTATACCAAAGATATCACAACATACAACAGGCAACATGGAACAAGTCACGCGAGTTGGGATACTGTTCATCTCGATGTCCGCCTCCCCGAAAGAGCTGGGCGGACCAGGAAAGAACGAGAGGATTGGACGAGCTTTGTGCGTGAGCAGCTCAACCTACTGTGGATCAGGGTTGATCCCGAAGCCGAACCGCTCTACCGGCGTTACCTGAAAGCAAAGTATTCTTCCATAGCGATCTTGAATCAGAGATATGGAACAGAGTATTCAGAATTCGGTGAAATCCCGCTGATCCATGAACCGCCTTTAGAAGGTGTTCAACTATCTGATTGGGACGCCTTTATCCAGGGCTGGAAGGATGGCGAAGGCGGCAAGGAATACATTGCACCTGCTTCCATGCTGCGCATTCACAGTGTTGATGCAAGGTTCCGCGACTATGCGCACTTGCACTTCAAAACAATCGCTGCATTCAATCAGGAAATGGGAGCGGATTATCGTGATTGGAGTGGACTTCGACCGCCTCAACGCGATCTTCACCAGATTGAATTTCAGAAGCAGAAGAAAGATCTCAAACTTGAGTTCTTGACCCGTAACTTCGCATCGGTAATCGATTACATGGTCCTGCATGGGCGCAGCATTCTCAATACAGGAATATACTGCTTTCTGGCAATATTGAGCGCTTTAGTGGTGAACCCACTGGCAGCCTACGCGCTGAGCCGTTACAAGCCTCCGACTACTTATAAGATGTTGCTGTTCCTGATGATGACTATGGCATTTCCACCGATGGTTACGCAGATTCCCAATTTCCTGATGCTGCGCGACTTCGGATTGCTCAACAGCTACTGGGCTTTGATTCTTCCGGGGATGGCCAACGGCTACTCGATCTTCCTCTTGAAAGGCTTCTTCGATTCGTTGCCGCAGGAACTTTATGAAAGCGCGGAGTTGGACGGCGCCGGTGAATTCAGAATCTTCCTGCAGATCACGATGAGCTTAAGCAAGCCGATTCTGGCCGTGATAGCACTCCAGTCCTTCACAATCGCCTATGGGAATTTCATGATGGCGCTGCTCATCTGTCAGGATGAGAACATGTGGACTCTAATGCCATGGCTCTACCAGCTTCAGCAGCGCAGTGATCAGGGCATTATCTTTGCCTCGCTGCTCATTGCTGCTGTCCCGACCTTCCTCGTCTTCGTCTTCTGCCAGAAGATTATTATGCGCGGCATCGTAGTTCCCGTTGAGAAGTGATGTGGCTCCTGGTGGGGCGCCCCAATTTACCCCGAAGCCCTGCACGATTTCTTGAACTCTGTTCCTCTATCTATGGCTTGAGAGCTTTCGGTTCTCATCAACTCCCTCGCAGAGCAGAGGCCTCATCACGCCTGTTTCAAATTCATCACTGCAAGATATCAAACAACTGTGAGAAAAAGTGCGAGTATGGATTGTAGGTGGGGGGCAGATGTGGAAAAATAGAAGAAACGAATAGGGAGGTACCATGAAGAACACACTCACTCTGAGATTGATGATCGGGATCATGTTAAGCACTTGTGTTTCAGCTCGCGCGGGTGAACAGACCAAGCCCTGGCACGAAGCATACTCGCAAACAGTAACTGCGAAGTTCGGATTGATCACCTGGCAATCCGACATGAAAGAAGCAAAGAAGATGGCTGCAGAATCGGGTAAGCCGTTGATGGTTCTTCATGCCGGTGACGAGGTTGAAACGGTACGGTTCGTCAAGGACAAGCTTAACCATTTTTTTGTCGTTGACGCTGCAACAGAATTCGTGCCGGTCATAGTCAAGGAAGGTGGACCCGGGGTGCGGTTCAGAGCGGCTGATGGCAAATCCTTGGATGCCTCTATCGAGAAGAACGCAAAGTTCGGCGATGTCGTGAAGGCTATGGCCGATGCACTGAAGGCTGTAGAGAAGTCTGTCCCCCTGTATCTCCGGACAATTGTGCGGGAGAATAACATCGCCAAGCCGCAGATAGCATTGTTCGGCATGGGCTGATTTTGGACAGCAAGATCCAAGCTCGTGAAGCTTGAAGGTGTTATTCGCGCCCATAATGGAAAACTGCAGGGCGAAGCTGTTGAGGTGCTCTACGATGCAGCGGTTGTCTCATTTGCCGATCTCATCAAGAAAGCGAAGGAAGGACGATGCGCTTGGCGTGTCATTGTTTCGACCGATGAGGAAGAAAAGATAGCCAATGAAGTGGGCATGATGAAGGTCGTCCGTACAAGCAAGAAATTCAGGCCGGGCAGTGCGGGCGCGCAGCACGAAAACGGTTGGCGAATGAAGGTGCTGCCTTACACCTATGCGCAGCGTGCGCTCACGTTTATCGGCATGACAAAGAAACGCGGTTTCAGATCGCCTACACAGGAATTCTTCCTGACAAAGCTGAAAGAGATAACTGCCGAGACAAACAAGACGACGAAATGGTTTACGAAGGAAGGCCTTCTGCTCAACCAGGTGGATCGCTCGCAAGAAGGGCTCGCCCAATACGTCGTAGAGCTCAAAGAGAAGCTTGAGTCCATGACGGAGCAATAGCTGCCACCTCTATGAGGCCAGTTGTTGAGTTGCTT
>JAUXFM010000089.1 GCA_030622955.1 Lentisphaerales bacterium | reverse complement strand
GTGAGCTGGTAGGCTGTGCAGATGGTAAGGCCCTTGAGAATAGACGTAGAAGATGGCTGGTATCATGTCTGTGCGCGTGGGATAGACAAGAGAGAGATCTACGGCGATGACCGTGCGCGTAATCATTTTTTAGAACTCCTTGAGGGGGCAGTAGAGAGGTATCGACTGGTTGTTCATGCTTATGCCCTGATGAACAATCACTATCATCTTGTGGTCGAGACTCCTGATGCAAACTTAAGCGCAGCGATGCAGTGGCTGGCGACGAGCTATAGCATGTGGTTCAACAAGAGAAACAATCGTGTGGGGCCCCTTTTTCAGGGGCGATACAAGAGCATTTCAATAGAGAACAGCGCATGGGGTTATGATTGCAGCTTGTATGTCCATCTTAATCCAGTGGTGAGGGCGGAATTCGGACTGGATCCATGGAGCAAGAAGGCTGAAGCACTCGGATGGCGTGAGCCCAGCAAACAGGAGGCGCAAAGACGGCTGAAGGAGTTGCGCAGTTACCCATGGAGTTCCTACATGGCGTATGCTGGCTACAGAGCCGAACCTGAATGGCTGACCACAAAGGTCCTCCTGAGCCGGGCATGTCGGAAGGTGAAGGATCGACGAAGGACATATCGGAAAGAAGCGGAATACAGACTGACCAAGGGTGTTTCAGAGTCATTTGTGAGCAGCATCAAAGACGGTGTGGCGTTGGGGTCAGCAGAATATCTGAAGAAGATAAAGGATATGGCCAAGGGATGCTCACGCGATATTCAAGGCCGGCGGAAGCTGAGAGGAGGAGTTGATTATGATGACGTGGTCCGGGTTGTTGAGGATATTTGCGGGCAGAAATATGATGATCTTATCAACAGGCGAGGAGACTGCGGGAAGCCGCTCCTGATGTGGGCGGCTAGGCATTATTGCGGGATGACGTTACGAGAGATAGGCGACAGGTTAGGAAGCATGGACTATGCGGCAGTGAGTATGGGGATAAGACGGTTTGAGAAAGAATCGAAGGAAAGCCGAAAGGTTCTGGGGTTGATGAAGCAGGCAAGGAGCGGTTTGTTGATTGTTTAGACCTGACCCTTATTTCTTTACGAACGTGCTTTGCTGGGAATCTTCTTGCGGCTCTGTGCCCTTGTCGAGGGCAAACAGGTTAGCAGGATCGCAACGGACATGACGAGGATGACAAAATGCTTCATGTTACTCAGTTCTGTGGCCCTGATTGTTCACAGGCAGTGTTTGAGAATCCTGCAGCCAGGGCATTGCACTTTAAACAACGATAGCAATGGACGCATTCCGGATCCCTGAGGTCCTTTCTTGGTCCCTCGCCAGTGGGGCAGTCCTTGACGCAGAGCGTGCAATCCGTGCAGCGCGACTTGTTGAATCTTAGCGAGAGGAAGCTCACCTTGTTGAAAAAAGAGAGGGCCGCCCCGATGGGGCAAAAAAGCCTGCAGAACCCTCGAACAATGAAGATGGATAGCAAAAGAAAGGCACCAAGTGTCACGACTCTATTCAGCGGGATCGGCTCGCCGGTCTGTATCCAGTTCCATCCGCTTGCCATTATGGTTGCATCAGGACAGATCCGACAAAAGAAGAGGTTGCTATCGGTGCCGAAAAGGAGCGGCACAGCTATGACCATTCCGGCCAAGACAATGTACTTTGTAATGCGCGTCCATCGTGGTGGGTTCCATTTGCGTACAGGGAGTTTGGCCAGTAGATCCTGAAAGGCGCCGAACGGACAGATCCAGCCGCAACTGAACCTGCCTACAAGGATGCCGATCAATCCGAGCGTACCGATTGCAATCCAAGGGACAAGGCCCAGCGAAAGTTTGTCGCCAATTACCCCGATTGGACACCAGGTGCCCGCAGCGGGACAACCATGACAGTTCAGGACAGGGATGCAGATCTTTCTTGAGCGGAATGAAGTTTGCCATGCCTTGAAGACGAAAAAGTTCAGGAGTATAAAGAAGAGCAACTGCGTCTTCCAACGAAGCCTGGCAAGCATCTTTGCTGGGGGGACGACCCGCCGGGTCGTCTTGCCTTTTAGCTCGTTCATGTGAAGCATTCCCCATCCGATGTCTGTGCTTTCTCAACCAGTGCGTCTATTGTTGTGCTCCTATAGATCGACTGGATGACCGCCTCATGGATCAGGTCGCTTCCGCCAAGCTCCCGGGATACAGTTTTTTCATCATTGCCGTATATCTTGACCCGTTCGCGAAGCATGCCGTGGATCGTCATGCCGCCGAATATGAGTAGGCAGAGGAGACCAAGGAGGTATCGTAGTTCTTCGGGCATTTTCTTTTGTTGGTTCTGGGGATTCATGATATTGCAGCCACGATTTCGGTTACCACAGCAGAGGCCTTCTTGCTTGTTCCGATAACCGATTGTCCGTTCACGGCGAGTTTCTCAGCGAAATTGGGTTCAGCACGGTAAACAAAATATTGGCACAGGTGGTTGCCTGCGTCAAGGCCCTATGAGATGACAGTGAAGGCACTGTCTTGTTCTTGACCTTTCACCACTGCTGGGCAAAGATCGCGGCTCGTTGTATCTTTATCGGCAGGCAGAGTGGAACAGATGAGGAACGAACTGGAAAAGGACAGTGGGGCAGGGCTATTCCGATGCAGCCTGACACAGAGCATACGCAATGCAGTAGCCAAAACGGCTACCGTATTTGTGAAACTGCTCTAGGTTTCTTCGAACGATACCTTACTCTATGGGTATCTCTTTGCGTTGCTGGTGGAATCCTGCTTGGCAAGGTCGCGCCAGGCCTGGCGCATTACCTTGACGCTCTTGCGCTTAAGATTGATGGTGCTCCTGTTGTTTCGATCCCTATAGCCCTCTGCCTCTTCTTTATGATGTATCCCATTATGGTGAAGATTGACTTTGCCGAGGTGGTCAAGGCCGGAAAGAGCATCAAGCCGGTAGGCTTGACGCTCTTTGTGAACTGGGCAATCAAACCATTCACGATGTTTGCAATTGCTTATGTATTTCTGGGCATTCTGTTTCGCTCCTTTATAGGCGCCGATGCAGTGGATATGGTCCAGATCCCGTTCGGCCTGGACCTGGCCGTTGGTTCGGAATATGGTGCGGGAAGAGTCGTCATGTCCGCGGCAGGTGTTCCCATGCTGGCTTATCCATTGTGGCGCAGTTACCTGGCCGGTTGCATTCTGCTTGGCATCGCGCCCTGTACTGCGATGGTTCTGGTCTGGGGTTACCTGGCAAAGGGGAACGATGGTCACACCCTTGTCATGGTG
Source organism: Lentisphaerales bacterium (assembly GCA_030622955.1). Lineage (GTDB taxonomy): Bacteria > Verrucomicrobiota > Kiritimatiellia > JAUXFM01 > JAUXFM01 > JAUXFM01. The sequence continues at coordinate 7,876 of JAUXFM010000089.1, read as the reverse complement.
GCCATTAACTCTTTGGTAATGCTGATCCTTTACGGCGTGCTGGGTGGCTTTTTGCTTCGTGTTGGCAAGCTGCCGGTTCCTTGGGAGGCATTATTGTTTTCGATGAGCATTTATGTGGCGTTGCCGCTTGTTGCCGGCTATTTCTCGCGAAAAGTGATCATATGGAGGAAAGGCGAAACTTGGTTTAAGGAGAAGTTCCTACACCTCTTGACCCCTGTCACGATAAGCGCGCTGCTCGTTACTCTCGTGCTGCTCTTTTCGTTCAAGGGGGAGATGATCCTCTCGAATCCGCTGACGATTCTCTGGATAGCGATACCGATTTTCATTCAGACGAACGTGATCTTCTGGTTGACCTACGGTCTGGCGAAGGCGATGAAGCTGCCCTATCGGGATGCCGCGCCGTCAGCCATGATCGGTGCGTCTAATCACTTCGAGGTGGCCATAGCTACCGCAGCAATGCTCTATGGTCTTTCTTCAGGCGCAGCGCTCGCAACAGTTGTCGGCGTGTTGATCGAAGTACCTGTCATGTTGATGCTGGTTAGAATATGTCTCAAGACGCAGAGCCGCTTCCCGAAGTCTGCTGGAGAATAAGGTCAAGTTGTTGGTTGTGGAGAAGGAATGGACTACAGGCCGACTCCCAATAACCGTTAACTATTAATCGAGCCTGTGAGCTTTTGCACAGGCTCCTGCTATTTCTTAGCTTTCAGTTTCTTCAATTCTTTGGCGATCTCTCTCCCGGTCCTGGCATTTGTCGATGATGTATGCCTGTAGATTGGAACGATACCGCCAAGCAGTCCGAATTCCTTCACGCGGGTGCCATCCCTGTAACTCTTGTCCGCAGTGTAAATCACAGCACAACCTGCGACAAGAGAGCAGGCAAGGATCAATACGAACAATACCAAGAACGTGCGATTCATATATTCTCCCGGTTGCATTGAAGTGGAACTCTGCTAAAGCTCCGTTTTCACTTTCTTGCCGGAACGCTTATCGTAGCCACATGCCACGCAGAAGATGGCATCCGGTGCCATCTCTGCACCACAACCTGGGCAACCAGCAGGCGACGCAGCCGGTTCTTTGGCTTCGGCGGCTGGTACGACAAGGGCCTGGTTGCAGGATGGGCACTCGATCTCCGCGCCGGCATACTCCGGTGGAGCTTCGAGCTGTTGCTGACAGTGGGGGCAGGGAAACGTTATTTCACTCATTGCCGTGTCTCCAAGTGTTCAGTTTCAACTTGTCTGATGTTACCAGATCCTGTGATCTTGTCAGGAAAAAAACGTTCTGGGAAGAACATCAGTAGTTTTCGTAAGCCTGAGGTCGCTACTTGAGCTCCTCAGCATAATCCTCATATCGTATTCTGTCCTATGAAAGCGAAAATCATCGAAATTGATATGACCCCATCTGCCACTGTTATCATTGATCAAGCACATCCGCATGCTCATTGAGATCCAGGATCAGGAGATGCATGTTTTCCCGATTCTTGCCGGAATGCCTGGCCAGGACTTCATCGATCTTCTTGGGAACTATTTTTCTGCCCTATGCCTGTAGTTTATTGCTGCCGGCTCATCGCTATGCTCGACAAGCGTCGCCGGCAAGAGAGATATGGTCGCAAGATAGCTAATAGTGGGTGGCCGGGTGAGGTGTTGTGAAGTCGGGAATTGAAGGTGTGGGCGGTCTGGGGTTATGTGACGGGACAGACGAGTTCGCTGAGGTCGGGACTGGTGTAGATGCTGGGGTGAGTGTAGTATGACGGTTTGTTCCAGAGGGGAGAGAGCACATGCGGCTGATAGGTAGTTTCGAAATACTTTCCAAGGCAGAGACCTTTCGCGATTACCTATATACCAGGGAAATCGAGAGCCAGGTCGACCCCGGGAAGGACAACGTTTGGGAAATCTGGGGCCATGATGACGAGCAGCTCGCTGAGGCAAAGGCTATTCTGGCAGATTTCAAATCAAACTCCGACGATCCCAAGTTCCCTGCTGCCGTTGAATCCGCCGGCCAGCAACGTGAGAAAGAGGCGCGCGAATACAAGGCCTCATTAAAAAAAGTCTATACCCGGCAGCGCATGTTCGGCTTTGGCAGACGCAGTATTGGACCACTCACACTAGTGCTTATGGGGATAAGCATCCTTGTCACATTGCTCTGCAGGTTTGGCGATGATGTTGAGATGTCTCATTATTTCCTTATAACGGAATATGTCGGCGTGGGTTTGCCGGAGATTCGATCCGGCCAGGTGTGGCGCCTGGTAACTCCAATATTTCTTCATCTGGACTGGATGCACATTCTCTTCAATATGATGTGGCTGGCATCGTTGGGCAATGCCATCGAGAGGAAGCACGGCTATCTGTACCTCGCAGCGTTTGTGATAACGATTGGTGTCACATCGAACATGGGGCAGTTCATGGTGTCCGGCAGCGGCTTCGGGGGCATGTCTGGCGTGGTCTATGGATTGCTTGGCTATATCTGGATCCGTGGCAAGTTCGACCCCTTGTGCGGTTTGTATCTGCGTAGAGAAACCGTGATCATGATGATGATCTGGTACGTCCTTTGTTTTACAGGGTTGCTCGGCGGCATAGCGAACATGGCGCACACAGTTGGATTAGGCGTGGGAATGCTGTGGGGCTATCTCACAGCCAGGGTCAATCCGCATCATTCGCCGCGATGATTCCTACAGAGCAGCTTTAAGCTGATCGAAGGTCGGCTGGTCGGCCTTGAACGCCTGTGCTTTCTCGCCGACTCGCTCAATCGTCACACTGGTAAGATCGTCGCCCTGTGCGATCTTGTTGATCACTTCCTGCCCTTCGACAACGCGGCCAAACACTGTATGCTTGCCGTCAAGCCATGCTGTTTCGACGTGCGTGATGAAGAACTGGCTGCCGTTTGTGTTGGGGCCGGAATTGGCCATTGACATGATGCCGGGTCCGACATGCTTCAGCCCGTGATTGATCTCATCAGGAAACTTGTAACCGGGATCTCCGGTGCCTGTGCCCAAGGGGCAACCACATTGCACCATGAAGTCATTGATGACCCTGTGAAAGCTCATGCCGTCATAGAAAGGTGTTCCGTCCGGCTTGTTAGTTTTTAATGTGCCTTCTGCCAGTCCGACGAAGTTGCATGCTGTCAGAGGTGTTTTTTCAAACTCAAGTGCGCAGAGTATTTCGCCTTTTGATGTTGTCAGTTTTGCGTAGATGCCATCTTGCATGGTTGATGTCCTTTATTGTTCTTGTTTCTGCTACCTGCTGAAGAGAGAGATGCTACAGTGGGGCCTGAATACAGTCAAGGCTGGTTGGGTGTTTCATGCGTGGAACTTGCGGAATACGCTTGGCGGCATCCTCGTATATTTGCTGAAGAAGCGCGAGAAGTAGAATTCATTCTGGAACCCTATACCACATACGCGATCTCTTTCACCGATTTGCTTGAGAGCAGTGGTCGCTCCGTTGCCTGCTGATAAATGTCTTCAATGGCATCCCCATATCCTTGTGGAAGTTCCTCGATAGCGTCGAGGCCGAGATGTGCATCTTCTTTGCGATACTGTGTGAGGTACGTGTAGCTCGATCAAATTGCCTGTTGTCTCAAGTGTTTGTTGATTTCTGTGCCCAGAAACCATAAAAGTACATGGATTGATGACGTCAGTTCATGGCAGAAGGGGGCGGAACGCCGGATAATAGGGTCGGATCAATGGGGAATGTTACAGTGAGAAATCATAAGGGTAATGAGGTGGAAGATGGCGAAAGCAATGAAATGGCCGGTATTGACGAGTTATGACAGGGATCATCTGAGGCAGATCGCGCTACCTTTGGGTGGGATCGGGACGGGTACGGTCTCGTTGGGCGGGCGAGGGAATCTGCATGATTGGGAGATAATGAGCAAGCCTGCCAAAGGATTCAGTCCCGAAGGTTGTTTCTTTGCGCTCTATACCAAGCTGCCGGGTGAAGAAGCTGTTGGGCGTTGTCTTGAAGGTCAGATTCCAACTGAGGAGTATGAAAGCAGTGTGGGATGCAGGGTGGCGAATCATGGGTTCCCGCGTTTTCGTTCCTGCTCTTTTGATGCAGCGTATCCATTTGGACAGGTTCGTCTGTCCGATCCTGACCTTCCCGTTGATGTGACGTTGAAAGCATTCAATCCATTCATACCAACGGATGCCGATGCCAGCGGTATTCCAATGGCGGTCATGCGCTTTGAACTCAGGAACAAGACCATGAAGAAAGTGAAAGCGGCAGTGTGTGGATCCTTGATGAACCTGGTGGGGTCAGAAGGTTGCGACGATTCCGGCGCTTACAGCAGGGTAGGCGAATCCTGCGGCAAGAAGGTCAACCGCTTCAGGAAATCTGGCAACCTGCGTGGTATTGTGCTCGGATCCAGCGGATTATCAAAAGACTCCCTGCAGTGGGGCACAATGGCCATATCTTCGGCGATGACCGGCAAGACCAGTTATCGCACAGCATGGACGGATAAGAGTTGGAATCATCACCGCTTGAATTTCTGGCAGGACTTCATCAAGGATGGGGCGTTGGATAATCCACTTGAGCAGACGCAACCGATAGCTTCGTTGAACATTCAGATCAATCTGCCACCATGCGGCGTGAAAGAAGTGGAGTTTTTGATCACCTGGCATTTTCCAAATCGCGGCGGTTGGGATGCTTCGACCAATTGTTGTGGCGAGCCGAAGAGCAATGTGGGCAACTACTACACGACAAAGTACAAAGACGCCTGGGATGTGGCGGCGAAGACGCTGAAGAAGCTTCCGCAGCTTGAGACGAAGACAAAGGCGTTCGTTAGCGCATTTTGCTCGACGGATTTACCACAGGCTGTCAAGGAAGCCGCTCTGAACAATTTGAGCACGCTGCGGACACAAACGGTATTCAGGACTAAAGACGGTCGCGTCTATGGCTGGGAAGGCTGCGGCGATTCTAGTGGTTGCTGTAGTGGTTCATGCACACACGTGTGGAACTACGAGCAGTCGATGGCGTTCCTGTTCGGGGATCTTTCCCACAGGATGCGCGAGGTGGAGTTCATGAAGGCGATTGCGCCCAACGGCAAGATGTCGTTCCGCGTTGAACTGCCAATTGGCAAGGAGAAAGGGCAGGGATCTGCTGCTGCTGATGGGCAAATGGGGTGTATCATGAAGCTCTATCGTGACTGGCAGCTCTCGGGTGACACAACGACATTGAAGAGAATGTGGCCGAAGGCGAAGAAAGCCCTTTCATTCTGTTGGCTGGAAGGCGGCTGGGATGGTGACCAGGACGGAGTCATGGAGGGATGCCAGCATAATACGATGGATGTCGAATATTTTGGTCCTAACCCGCAAATGACGGGCTGGTACCTGGGTGCCTTGCGTGCGGCTGAGGAGATGGGCAGGCATTTGGGTGATCTCAAGTTCGCAGAGAGATGTGGGATCTTGTTCGAGAATGGGCGCAGGTGGATGGACGAGCATCTTTTCAATGGCGATTACTACGAACACGAGATTCGTCTGCCAGGGAAGAATGCGAAACTGGTCGATGGATTGGCTGTTGGCATGGGCAACACAAAGGATTGGCAATTAGGCGGAGCTTGCCTGGTCGATCAACTGGTGGGCCAGTACATGGCTCATGTCTGCGGATTGGGATATCTGCATAGCAAGAGGAAGGTCGGCAAGACACTGCGTAGTATCTACAAATACAACTTCAAGCAGAACCTGCGAGGTCACATGAACTGCATGCGCAGTTATGCGCTGCAGGAGGAATCGGCAACACTGATGGCGAGTTATCCATATGGACGCAGGCCCGAGAAACCTTTTCCTTACTTCACAGAAGTCATGACAGGCTTCGAATATACGGCTGCAGTGGGGATGCTTTATGAAGGTCAGATCGCGCGAGGATTGGAATTGATCAAAGCCGTGAGAGATCGCTATGACGGCAGGAAGCGCAATCCTTTCAATGAGGCAGAATGTGGACACCATTACGCGAGAGCGATGGCTGCCTGGGCTGCTGTTTTGGCTCTTACAGGATTTCATTATTCTGCCGTCGAGCAGAAGATGACCTTCGCCGCGAAGGAAGGACAGCATTTCTGGTCGACCGGTTATGCCTGGGGCATATGCAATATCGTGACGCAAAAAGGCAAGTTCTGCCTATCTTTGAAGGTGTTGCATGGCAAGGTGGCGCTGAAACAACTTGTCATTACTGGTGAAGGTGAGAAGGATCTTGTCCGTGCGAAGCTGTTAAAGGCTGCTGAGAAGATCACTGTGGTGTTTTAGAAATGAAGCAATGGGTGGTCGTGCTGGCATCCATTGATAACCTCTGGATTGTGCCGGGTAGTGCGTCCTGGCCCAGGGCGCCGCAGTCATTGACGTGCACTGCGAGTTACTTCGAGAACTCGCGATAGCCTTCGCAGCTCATGGTGGCAGACGGCTTCGCCCAGGGCGCGTTGCATTGGTTGAACATCTTCTCGCCGGTCAGTGCTTCTTCGATCACCTCTTCAATTCCGGGAATAAAAGCCGTTGTTGAACCATCATCGTTGCGCCTGGTCTTGCCAGGGACGTTGTGTATCTTGCAGACTTGATTTACCGCACTCATTGCCAGGGTCTGTTTGGTGGCCATCTCGAGGCTGCAGATGGCCGATGGTTGGCCTTGAGCCATCTTAAGCACCGACTGCATCATTCGTGCATTACATTCATCCACGGTTCCGGCGGCAAGTTCTTTTCTGTCTGCGGATGCAAGCGCTATGGATGCTTTGCCATGTTGCGAGAACACGGTGCCCTTCGTGCCGCAAACGTGGATGACGGGATTCTTGAGTGCCTGGCAGGCATGTGTGCAGTAAAGAAGTACGGTGATTCCTGTGTTTGTCTCAACCCGAATGCAGGCTGTGTCGCAGCTCTCGATATCATTGGCACGATATAGTTCTGCCTCGATCGATATTGGCGTTGCCGCTTCAAGTTCACTGGGCCCTGCGAGGAAGAGCATCATCATTACGTCATGTGAAACTGCGTTGTTGAACGGCGAATCCAGTACCCAGGAATTCCCGACACGGAGTTTGCCAGCCCATTTGTTGCGGCCATAGTAGATGCTGCTTCTGGGCCACATCACGCTGTTCTTGATTATTCTGACGTCGCCGATCTTTTTCTCAAGAATGGCTCGCTTTGCCTGGATGGCGGCAGGCGCATGCATGTGCTGGTAGCCAACTGAGACGAACCTATCCGCTGAAGATGCAGCTTCCTGCATGGCATAAGCATCATGGATACATCCGGCTACCGGCTTCTCAAGGAAGACATGCATCCCGGCTTCAACGGCTGCGATGGCCATTGGCTTATGGAGAGGGATGCCGGTCGGGATCATGCAAAGTTGGGCTTTGCCTGTCAATTCGTGCAGCATCTCTTCATAGTTGTCGAAAATGCGGCAACCTGTTTCACGAAGGTGAGCACATTTTTCTGCTTCTTCATTCTGGTTAATTATCGTTGCCCCGGCAATCTCGACATTTCCGGCGGCATGCTCTTTCATGAGCATGTTGTAGTGAACGTCCCCGTAACCGGAGACTCCTATGATGCAGGCCTTCATCACGTGGCAGGGTCCTGTTTTGGATTTCTTTGGGGGCCGGTGTGGAGATACAGTCCCAAGCTGGGATCGTCCTTGCAGTCCATCAAATGATGGTCTTCGCCCGGTTCGACCAGAGCGATGTGATATTTGGAGGCAGCAACGCTGGCCATCTCGAGGTTGGCTGCTATCTGGATGTGCTTATTGCTCGCACGGTTCATGGCGTAAACCCTTGACGGCGTGTTGCCCAAATCTCGCGAACCCTGTTGCTGACGGTTTTGGTCGTCTCGCAAGGCGCGCGAGGAGTTGCATACCCGGAGGATCTGTGACGCCTCGCGGAACGCGGCGAACGGCCAAAACCGGCGCAACCCAAT
>JAUXFM010000123.1 GCA_030622955.1 Lentisphaerales bacterium | reverse complement strand
GGGCGGAAGCAGGTAGACCTGACGGTCTTCGTGCCCTGCTACAATGAATCCGACATGATCGGTTCAACGCTTGACACGCTGCGTGAAGCGGTCGGCCGTTTCGATTTCAGCTATGAAGTTCTTATTTATGATGATGAATCGCAGGATAACTCCGTCGAAGTCATCAAAGAGTATCTCAAGAAGCACAAGATAGAAGATCGTTTCGGGCTTATAGCCAATGAAGAAAATAGAGGCATAGGCATCAACTATTTCCGGGCCGCCAACAAAGGCTGTGGCAAGTACTTCATAGGGCTCTTTGGTGACAATGCCGTGCCGGTCAAGGCAATGATCAGCCTCTTCAGCCTCATGGGCAAGGCTGACGTGATCATTCCCTACGTTGATACCCGCCTGTTCGCCGTCAGGTTCAATACGGATGACAGATCTTTTATCAGGCGGCTGATATCGGTTTGTTATGCATCGCTTGTCAGGTTCATTAGTGGACACAGGATTCAGTATTTCAACTCGAGCGTGCTGCATCAGCGGGAGAAAGTCTGCAAGTACGAGAGTAAGACCTATGGACTGGGTTACCAGGCGGAGTTGCTTTGCAAGGTGTTGTATGAGCCGGATGTTACTTTTCTTGAGACCAAGTTCTACAACAAGGATAGGACCCATGGGTTGCCTACCGCTTTCAAGCCCAAGAATGTGGCTTCTGTTCTCTCGACGCTCGGTAAGATCCTCAAGGGCCGTTTCGCCTCGCGGCACCTCAAGCGCGAATTGGACTGATCCCTCCAGCCATGTTCTTCTGGGTAGGGACGGACCGCCGGGCCGTCCGCCCTATTGTCCTATGGCTTGCGTTCGGCCTGCCCCGCCGAAGCCCGCTACGGCGAGGCGAAGGCCCGTCGGATCGCTGGGGTCGCCTCAACTCCCGTCGGGCGACATCTGACGGGAATTAGTTCGAGGGAGGTCATCACTGTTTCATGATCAGGAGCATGGGTTGATCTAGCACCTGATCATAGCTGTAAATACAGACGTGCTTTGCAATAGAGGCTTCGTAATAACGGCATGTCGTGGTAATACTCTGGCATCGTCGGGTGATAAAGAAACGAGTAAATAAATGAAACTACTCAATCTACTGTGTGAGGCAGCATGTGCTGTGCTGAGGCGGGTGATCTCGGGCCGGAACCACCCGCAACAGGTCACATATGTGAACAACACTACTACTAACTACATCTGTGGTGACGCGATTCAATCTCTGACTCTGAGAGATCAGTTGGTGAAATCAGATCATAGCGAACAGAGTGCAAATCTGCATGGTGCGGGAGATCGATCACTGCCGACCGAAAAGGAATAGCGAACACCTTGCCATGACCTTATTGGCTCGCCCCACCACATGATGTTCGCACGGTACTTTGCTAACGCCTCGACTTTCGCCGGGCGACACCATAGGATCGTATCCTCTTCCCTGAAACCTTCCTAATTCCGTTCCCTCTGGCTTTGGGTGCGGAAGAGGAATGATGAGATCTTCATGGTGCGGGCGAAGAATGCCCCTTTGACTTTCAGTCGCCATCTGCCTTCGCGTTGCACGATGAAGTTGTTGGATTCCAGCACCTTGAGACGCTCCTGGATCAGTTCCTCAAAGCTGCAGGTTTCTTTCAGTTGCTCCGATGTCGGGTCATCCTGTTTCAGTATTTCAACCAGCAGCTGCAGTGTGACAGCGCGATCGAAGGCATAGAAGAACTCTGCGTAGAGGAAGAAGATGAGCAGATGCAGCACGTAAGCATGTATCAGGCCGAGTAGGGGCGCCGCAGAGAATGCGGTTGATGCCTGGGGCGATAGCCAGCAGCAAACCAGATACACGAACGGCAGGCTCAGGATGTAGCAGATGGCCATAGATCTCAGCCGGTTCTTCGCCGGCCTGACAAACATCAGCACAATATGGATCACTATCCCAATCGCACCGACTATGAGCGCTGTGCTGATGCCACGTATCATTTGTCTTCACTCTCAACGTTCACACGGAGAAGTATTTTGAAGAAGCTGGAAAGATGGGCAACGATGAAGCCTTTGGCGGTCAATCTGTAGATGCCGGTTGCCCCGTTCTTGCGCAGGTAGCCCGATCGCTCCAGCCCGGGCAGCCGCCAGCCGTGGATCTTGTCGATACCGTCATCTCCTGCATACCCGGCTACAATCTGTTCGGTTGTCATGCCGTCCTTGCCCGTCTGGAGGATGTCGAGCATGAGAGAGGTAGAGAATCCAGTGTTCAATGCGCCAAACAGGTTGATGTAGGTAAGGGAATTTAGAAGGAAGACGACGCACCCGAAGATGGCGTCGAGTCGGCTCGGTTTTGCCTGCCAGGGCAGGGGCAGGAATCCCAAAGTTGCCGGGGTCAGTTCATAGGCAAGGAAGTAGAGAGCTGCGCAGGGGATGCACAACATGAAGAAGAGCTTGGCATGTTGTTTGGGTCGTAGGATCTGGGCAGAGACGATTGTCAGAATGACCAGGAAGAGCAGTGTTGCGCAGGACAGGATAAGACCCTTCATGGTGTTGCATCCTCCAGGGCTTCCCAGACGCGGAAGAAAGGATCGCCTTCTGGGCCCAGCGTTGCCGTCTCTTTCATGTCTTCCTGCATATACTGCCAGATGGGAGCGGCCGTCTCTTTCCAGTTTTCAACGCATAGCTTGGTTCCATCAATCCAGGAGAAATTGCCATCCGTCATTACTCCCTGAACATATCGCTCGAGCCTCGCGAACTCCACGATAATCACACTGCCTTCTACGATTTCTTCCTCAAGCCTCGTGCTGAATGGCGGCTTATACCATGACGACAGTATCGGGGTGCCAGCGTAGACAGGCATCTTGCCGCCTATCCAGTACTGTGGCCCACAGTAGGGTAGGAAGATTACCTGTTTGTTGTCGAGATCCCTTGTCTGAAGGAAAGCGCCCAGTTCCTTGAACGAACGATTCATCGCAGTGTCGGGTAGAAGAATCTTGCCTTTATCCGTTTCCATCACCACCGGTCTGAACCTCGCAGCACGGAATTCATACATGTAGAGAGCCGTCATGGCGATCAATAGCCCTATCAACCAGATACGGATGTAGCCCTGCCTCAGGACCCTTGCCATGCTGTGCTTCGAGCCAGCCGTCCTTGCCACGAATAGGCAGGGAACCATATAAAAGAGAGCGGGTAGTGCGAGGCTCAGCACGCCGTAATCCGTTCGCAGTAAGAGCCATCTTGCCTGTATGCCACAGGCCGCGAGCACCATGAGGCCTAAGCATGCAAAGCGGTATGGAATTACGGGCCATCGTGATCGGCGGATCTTCACGAGCCGGCCTAGCAGGAACATCGCTGCGCAGACCAGGAAGAACAGTGTCGGCATGATGTTTGAAAGGAGTTTTCCGCCGATATAGTTGACGATGGCCAGCAGAGATCCGCCTTCCGGCGAGATGAGTTTCAATGTTGCCACCGTCTGGCTGACCGATGTTGCTGTTCGCATGTCGACAGAACTCAGAAGAGTCGCGGCGCGCAGACCTTCAAGGCAGACGGCCGCTGCACCTGCTAACAGGAAGAACAGTCCCATTCTGAGCGGCCGTTCACGTTCTTTCCTGCGGAACTGGGCCACGAGGAAGAGGAAGACAGCAGCGTGAAGTGCCAGGATACCGAGTTGGAAAAGCATATGGACAAGTGTAGGCATGTTCTGTGATGCAAAATCACCGGCAGCACCATAGCCGGTCAAACCCGATTTCAGGGCTTCTGTACCTGATTCCAGGGCCGCAAGCCAGTAACCCGCCGCCGCGACGAGTCCTGAAACAGCTACAAGTACAAGCATCGCCAGCATGCCTCTGAGTCGCCTGGCGAGAAGATGGTATATGATGAGAAAGCAGAATACGGCCAGAACCCCGGCCACACGTTCCGTCTTTATCAACGCGGACAATCCTGCGAGCAATCCCGCCACCCCGCAGTAAACGAACTGGTGACGTCTTTCACGAAGTCCCATGGCAGCAGTCCACGCGAACCAGTTGAAGAGAGTGAGTCCTGTATACACACCACCGGCGATGATGAAGTTTACACCTGAGAGGCTCACTATGATGTTGGTTGCGACAAAAGTGCTGGTGCTGATCAGTAGCGAGTTTCTTCGTCCGAATAGGAGTCTGGCCAGCCGGTAATTGGCTGCCAGGAACAGCAACGCTGAAATTGAAGACAATCCCGCCACTGCAGCGTAGCAGTTCTGGCAGCAGCGCATGACCAGTCCATACAGCCATACTGCAAGAGGCGGATAGACATGTTGAAAATCTACGTAGGGTGCCTGACCGTTCGCCCAACGATCAGCGAAATGCAGTGTGCTCGCAAAATCGTAGAATGGATTCTCAACAATGCCCCAGGTGAGCAGCAGGCCGGCAAACCATACGCCAAGCAGATAGACGGAGGCGCGTCGCGAGGTGAATGCTCGTCCTGTCTGTACGATCGCAGGTGATGTGCTGTCGCTCAAGGCCGTCATCTTATTGGAAATCCTAATGTCGAAATCCTAAACAAATCCCAATTCTCCAAATCCAAATGCTCCAAGCAGAGGCGTTCAGGCAGACTGCGTTGGGAACTACCGAACACATGCTTCTGGAATCTCTCAAGTGCTTCTGTCATTTATGTTTGAGCTGATTCAGGTTGTTTCAGGAAACGGTGTCTCTTCTGCTGCGAGCACCGATGGTGCCTCCCATTCAAGACTGTCGACTGGCACCAGTGGCTCGCCAATTGAGTCAAGAAATGCCATGGCCCTCTTCCGGGCGGTGTCCGTATAAAACAACTGGTAGTAGAAACTCCAGTCATGTTTGCTTCGCGCTATGGCTTTTTCCGGGCTCATTCCCCTATTCACAAGAAAGCGCACCAGCTTGTCGCCGGTTTCCACGCTGTAGAAACACAACTTGTCGGCATCCCAGAGTATTCGTGCAAGCTCTGATTTCTGGGTCCTTGGCCTCACGTGAAAGGCTATCGCTTCACATACCTCATCGATTTTCTCGTATTCGAGAGAGGTTAGGAGTTCTTTCGCCATTTCTGCGCTCAGGATGCCGTGATTACGTCCATCGGTTTCCCGGACCCATTTTCCTTTGTATTTGATCCTGCCAACATCGTGAAGCATGCCGGCAATGTATGCGGCTTGTTCATCATAGCCTTCTGCCTGGGCGATCATTGCGGCATTATCGGCCACAGTTTTAAAATGACTGTAGTCGTGCATCTCATCAAGGTCAGCTGAGAGCTCCCTGACGTAGTCTTCAATCTGGGTTATCCTATCCATCGTCACGAAATCGGCATGGTTTTGTGCAGGATGCGTTGCGGCATTCTAGGTCCTCAGGGCCAAGATGCCTGCTCATGACTTCCTGCCAATCCGCCCAGTCGGGTGGCACCGTTTCTCCCGGTTCGTTCTTCCAGTCCCTGATCTCTCTCTGCACCATGTAATCGGTGAGTGGCAGGTAGATATGATATCGGCCTTTCTCGTTTCTGTAGGCGAATTCGCCATCGGGCTCGAGAACGCGGCGATCGATCAGGTTCTGGTCTTCATCGAATATGACTGCAAGGGCCTTGCCTTCTATCATCTGTATGGCTTCCATGCCTGCTTTGTGTTTGTGCGGCTTGCGACAGGTACTGTCTCGCCGGGCAAGGATGACCATGTCTTGAAGATTATCTTCCGGATCGGCGTGCAGGCAGAACCGTGCATTGATATTGCCCATTTCGGCCGAACATCTGATCAGTGCATCCAGCAATTCTCTGCTGACGGTTACCTGTTTTGTCTTTGCGAAATAGGCGAGCGACTGCCCTGAACTGTTGCGTTCCCATAGGTCGGGATCTATCCCTGTAATTATCTTCTCCATGAAATACTCCAGTTCGCGATTCTTCTTTCCTGTCAGTTTTCGATACTTGTTCGTGTTCAGATCTATCTTGAGCGGGCGTGGCTCGGATAGGCCAAGCTCATTAATCTTCGCGGGGATGAGTTGAACATCCATGCCGAAGTAGGCTTTCATCCGCTCTGCCAGTTCGTAGCGGGTCGTTGCCTCGGTGGAGCCAAGGTGCAAAGTCCCTGTAAATTGCTCGTCGATTACGGCGCTCATGCATTCGTAGAGATCTTCTGCGTAGGTGGGTGTGAAGATCTGGTCTGTGGCATAAGGTTGCTCTATTCCTTCGAGCAGGTTGTTGTATGTCTCAAGCAACAGTGTGTCGTCGATCCCGAAGATTTTGCCCATACGCAGGAGAATATACGGCTTTGTTGAGGACAGCAGGTGGGCCTCGACCTCACACTTCATCTTGCCGTAGTTGTTGAGTGGGCCTGTGGCATTGGTTTCATCATAGTTGCCTTTCCTGCCATCATAGACGTTGTCGGTGGAGATATAGATGGGAACTATGCCTCTGTCAAAACAGGCATCTATAAGTTCGATAGTGCGAGGTACATTCGCCTTGTAGGAGTCGTCGGCATTCTTCGAGAGTTCGGGGCGGGGGTTGGCTGCAGCGCCAAAGATTACGTGGTCAGGTTTCAGATCAAGATCGGAGAGGGTCATCGTCTCAAGATCGAAATGCAGAAGGCCGTCCTTGCCGTTGTTACAGTAGGTGCCGACTACATCGGCGCCAGCTTGTTTAAACCGGTCAAACAAGTACCCGCCGATTCGCCCAGAAGCGCCAAGAATCAGTATCACCCTAGAACCTATCCCTTAACTGGTTTGGCCATGGCCCTGTGGATTTCACCCCAGGTTCCCTCTGTCTGCGGATTCTATGTGGAGACCCAGTTTCCTGCGGGTCTCCATCCGCCACTCTTCCACTTCATCCAGCGTCAGGCCGTGCATGCGTGCAACGGTCTTTCTTTGTTCAGGCGTCTTGAAGTTTATTCGGTCCCATTCAAAGGCCCGGACGACCTGTAGTTCCAGCGGGATGAATTCAGGCGTCGTAATGACTCCACGGCCGAAGCCATAGAAGTTCTCGAAG
>JAUXFM010000033.1 GCA_030622955.1 Lentisphaerales bacterium | reverse complement strand
GGCTCACAGAACGACATGGCTACGATCCGACTTTTGCTGAGCCTCTGCGCCTTGAACGTGTCTTCGACTATCATTTCACGTTTAGCAGCAGAGTCAACACCAAGTTTACTCACGCATGTTTCCAAACCTGTTGCCGCCACCAATGCCTCTATTCTCCCAACAGCCAACGCTATGTCCGTAGCCCCTATCAACCCAACAAGATCCTCCATCGTCTGTCTGACATATTCGATCCCTCTCGGGTCGACGACGTCAGCCTCGGTGACCTCGTAGTTGTAAGCAAGGATTGCAGGCACTGTGAGGGCCAGCGCATGACCATGTGGAATGCGGAAATGCGACGTCATGGGGTAAGATATGGCATGAGGGGCAGTGGTTCTTGATATGTTTATGGCCTTGCCGGATAAATGAGCCGCCGTTGACATTGCCTGGCGACTGCTTGCATTCGGTTCATTCACCGCTTCCGTAAAGTTGGGAATTATCAAGCGGATTGCCTCCTCGGCGTATCCCTTTGATTCCTCTGTGGCATTCACGCTCCAATAAGATTCGATCGATTGAGCTAAGGCATCTATACCTGTGCTGGCCCTCAGATACTTCGACAGTGAGTTCGTGAAAGCAGGATCAACAATTGCGACTTGCGGCAGCAGCCTGTCATCTTCCACGGAGTGCTTGATCTTGCGGACGTACAGGACTGCGTAACGAGTGGCCTGGCTACCGGAACCAGCGGTTGTTGGAACTGCGATGAGAGGAAGCAATTCGCCTTCCGGGGATGCCTTATTCACCAGGTACTCTTCAGGATCAATTTTCAGGGATCCAAAAAAATTGATCATCTTGGCCATGTCAATGACGCTCCCGCCGCCGATTGAAACAATCGCATCAAAGTTTCCCCTATTGAATGCTTCAAGGCCACGGTAGACGTCTTCAATGTCGGGACTGCATGAAAACTCGTTGAATTGAGTGAAGTGAATGGGCTCTTCGTGCATCTGAAGCACAAGGCGATCGGCACCGCTTTTGTGATAGGATTCCCTGCCCGTTACAACAAGTATTCTATCTGCCGAGAGTCCACGAACCGTCCGCCTGAAGTCCTCTTCGCTGTTGCCGCCGGTGTATAGGTGCCGATTCTTCATGAAGGTAGAGTCATCAAGCCAGGTACTTCATAAACAGGTCACGCAATTCCACTGGGCTATTCTTCGGTCTGCCGAGATCATCTCGAGCCCCCGGTTTTATCCTGATCTCCAGCAAAGATGGTCCAGGCTTATCGCAGAAAACGGGCAGTAATTCGCTCAATCCTTCCTCGGTCGTTACAAGATGTGTATCGATGTAACCCGCAGCTGCGGCTATATCTGCCAGTGAACAACTAAATCCGGCGGTCGGCTGACCTCCGACAGATTCGTGCATGCCGTTATTGAATACAATGTGCCTGAAATTCTTCGGTTTCTCCTGCCCCGTTACCACCAGCGATCCCAAATGCATAATCATGGCACCATCACCGTCAAGGCATAAGACCCGTCGGTCGGGCCTGGCTAGGGCGACGCCAAGCGCTATTTGAGATGCGTGCCCCATTGAACCGATCGAAAGAAAATCTGCTGCATGTCCCGCCCCCTCTCTTTCTCTCAATTCATACAGTTCTCGCGAAATGCGGCCCGTCGTGGAAATGATGACATCTTCCCCCGCACGGGAGCAACGCAGGACAAGCTTGAGCGCATTCTCCCTGTCCATTTTGTACGCTGTTGAGGGAGAGGGCACAGGCTGATTCAAAGAAAAAGCATCCTTGGGCATGACCAATGCAACAGGTTCTGACCTCTGGCGAGCTATACGAACAAGCTCACGCACCTGACCCGCCACCTTCTTCTCATCAGTTTCAGCTACCTGGTATTGGATTTCCGCTGCCTCCAGAAGAGGTATAGTAACTCTTCCCTGCTTACAATGTTGAGGTTGCTCCTCCAGTCCCGGCGCACCACGCCAGCCCACCAGGAGCAATAGTGGCAATCCGTAAACATCCCGATCGGCAAGAGACAGCAGGGGATTCAAAGCATTGCCAAGCCCCGAATTCTGCAGGTACACCAGAGCCATTTCACCGCTGGCCAAGTAGTGACCACAGGCAATAGCCACCGCACCGCCTTCGTTCGCGGCTATGACATGGTGATGCTTCGGCACCTGCTCACCAGCATAGGAACAGAACTCTTCAAGCAGTGAATCGGGAACCCCCGCGAAGAAGGTAATACCACTTGCCTGAAGTTGCTCGAAGAAGAAAGAAGGACGTATCACAGACGCTACTCCTTGTGAGGAATCAAGGTTATCATGTCCTTCACGGGCATACATTCCCTGTCCGCTTCAAGACATCTACTGTTTTTCAAGATGCTCTCGGCAGCCTGCTGCATGGCTGGATAAGCACTTCTCAGCATATGATTTGCGTAGATCACCACGTTAACCCCCGCCTCTACAAGTTGCTCCTCCGTTACTTGCGGATATGTGGTCGGCAGTACCACGAGTGGAACCTTCTTCCCCAGCCTTGAATACTCGCCACAGAATTCCAGCACTTCATCAGGCTTGTCGGACTTACTGTGAATCAAGACAGCGTCAGCACCAGCATCCATGAACGCTGCCGCCCTTGTCAGAGCATCGCCAACACCCTTGCCAAGAATCAGGCTTTCTATCCGAGCTATGACCATGAAATCCTCGGTCACTTGAGCTTGCTTGCCCATTCGTATCTTGTCCGAAAAGGATTCTATGCTGTCCTGGCGCTGGTTGTCCTGCTTCTCCAGCAGTGAGTTCCGCTTCGGCCCCACCTTGTCCTCGATAACTACAGCCGACACGCCGAGACGCTCAAGCGTCCTTACCATGAAAACAAAATGCTCCGGAATGCTGCCACTGTCGCCGTCATAAAGTACAGGTTTTGTTGTTACTTCCAGGATGTTATTGAGGGTATTCATCCTAGATGTAAGATCAACGAATTCGATGTCCGGCTTACCCTTGGCGGTCGAATCCGTCAAGCTGCTCAGCCACATGCCATCGAACTCACGCGTCATGCCCTGGTCCCTGAAAGAGGTCTTCTCCACGATCAAGCCACTGAGCCCGTTGTGTACTTCCAGTATCCTGACAATGTTCTTTGCCTGGAGCAGGCGCCGCAGGCACTTCATCCTTGTTTCCGGCGTGGTGCCGATGTCCTTCAATGCCTCATTCAACTGAGTGGATGATATCCCTTCTGTGTAGGGCGGCTCGATGAGCTCACCACCCCATTGTCGCAACGCATCCATCACACGTGCGCGTGTTCCCATCTGCACCCCGGTTTTCCAATCGTCACCATGCACCACGTAATCCGGCTTAATCTCAAGGAGGTTGGGAATGTAATCCAGGGTGTGCTGAGGGATCACTCGTTCGACCCCGACAATGTTCTCCACAACAACTTTGCGTTGTTCGTAAGATAGGCAAGGGAGCCTCTTGTAACTTGCGATCGCTTCGTCCGTGAGCAACCCCAATATGACTTTTCCATATTTCTGCGCTTCCTTGATAATGTTCAGGTGACCAGGATGAATCAGGTCAGCGCTCATTGCTACATAAACAGTTTTCATAGCCAAACTCCCTGCATCTATTCGGTCCGTGAACCGCCTTCTGATTCGCCGCCCTTGCCACTGTCCGATTTCACGAAATAGAGCGGTCGCCTCTTGCTCTCTTCAAATGTACGGCTAAGATACTGCCCCAACAATCCCAGGAAGAGAAGCTGGGCGCCGCCCATCAAAAGGACAGCCGCCATGACAGATGCCCAGCCGGGAACCTGCCCTTCGCCAAAGTAATGAGAAGCGACAATGTCGATGACCCATACCACTCCGCCTATGCAACACAAGACGCCGAGAAAAGAAACAAGCCTGAGGGGTGCGCCTGAAAACGATGTGATCCCATCCCAAGCAAGTTGAACTGACCTCCATGTGGGATACTTTGTCGTTCCCGCATGTCTCGGGCATCTGTCATACTTGATGGAAACCTGCTTGAAGCCAGCCCACGCCGTCATCGCCCTCAAGTAGCGATGCGTCTCGCGCATCCCACGCAGGGCATCAACTACGGTTCTGTCGAGCAACTTGAAATCCCCGGCATCAACCGGAACGTCCAGTTTCGATATCCTGCGGAACAGACGATAGAAAGCCGAGGCCAACAACTTCTTCAGAAAGCCTTCGCCCGCCCTGCTGGCCCTGACGGCACAGACCACTTCAGCTCCTTTGCGCCATTCCTCAAGCATAGCCGCAGCTGTCTCGGGCGGGTCCTGCATATCAGCATCAATAATAATGACCGCGTCGCCGCGTGCAAGATCCAGCCCTGCCGAGATCGCCACCTGGTGGCCGAAATTTCGGGAAAGCCTGACCAACCTGATCCTGCTGTCCTTACCCGCCTGCTCTTCCAGCCAGGCAGGACCTTTATCGCTGCTCCCGTCATCGACAAAAAGGAACTCCGCAGATTCAGACTCGTCAGCCATTATTCGATGCAAGGCTTCATAAAGCACCGGTATGTTCTCAGCTTCGTCCAAGAACGGGATAACGAACGTGACTGTCCTGCTCATGAATGCTCCCATTTTGTTGCAGGCATTTGCTCCATAACCTGTGCCGTCAATCATATCCTTTTGAGCCGCTCTTCTCAAATCCATTATCACTTGATTCTTTCCGGAATGGCAAACACAAGACGGACCCTATCAGAAAAACCGTGTTCATGACGCCAAATACTCTGGTGACCTCAACTGTCGAATCATGCCAGATGTTCAGCCCCAGCACGTATCCGAACAGACAAACCACAAGTGGTACCACCACAGCGAATCGACGCTGAGCCATCAGAAAGTGTAGAATGGGAAACGCCACGGCCAAAGGACAGACAGCTACCAGCATCCGCCGCACCAGGGGAAACATCGAAGCAGATGTGTTGCCCAGAAGCCAAAGTGGCAGCTGAGGCATCAGACACCCACCACACACCACACACAGAACAAGAAGGATGACCATGGCCATCGCTCTGGTGAATGTCCGCCACTCAAGCCTTGACAACCGGCCGACTGACACAACCTTGGGAAACATTGCTGTTGCGACAGGAGCCGAGAGCATCAGGGACATTTTGCCTATTATAGAGGCCCGAGCAAATACTCCGGCCTCTTCAGGTTCAAAGAAATGTTTGACGAACATCATGTCGGCGCTCAACAAGAACCCGAAACATCCGAACAAAATTATGAACCAAACAAGGTCCCTGTGGCCAAGATCCACCACCCCCCGGTCATCAGGATTGACGGCGCAGGACGAAACCACACGATGAACACCAACAGCACTCACGAGCAGAGCCATGGCAAATCCAATCGATTGCGCAGTCAGAGCGCCTGCAACAGAAAAACCCAGGAAAACCAATGCCGGCGCAATGACCACCCTGAGAATGCTCGAAATGATGCTGCTGAGCGCCGACAACTCGAACCGCTCAAGTCCTTGCAACACCCCGGTAAACACAGGAAAGTAGAGAGACAACACGAGCGCGACTGATGCAATCCTCAAAACATTCGGGCTTCCGATCTGAAAGAACTCTGCCAGCCACCCTGCGCCAATCATGCCCAGGAAAAGCACCGGCAAGGCAACGCAGGTCAACAATCCACAGACCTTCAACGCGAGCCTGACACTCGCTGCCGCATTCCCGCTTTTTGCCAATTTGGCAGAAGCTGCGACGATCCAGCTGCTGAGCGCACTAGCGGGCAGACTGACCATCAGAACAACATTCACCATTGACGTCAAATCCCCGAACGCTGACTCCGTAAGCATCCGACCCATCACCGCCTGAAAAAGGAGGTTGCACGCATGCATCGCCATGCCTGCAATGAAAAGGACAGCGCTATGCCTGAACAAGCGGTCACCATCACGGATCTTCATGATTCTTCACCATAATGCATAAATCGCCCCATAGTCATGTTGTAAATGGTGACAACCGAGCGGAAAGGTGAATAAATCAATCTTAGACGGACCATCGCAAGGAACATCTCCAGTGATGCACGTACCACTTTCAGTTTCGACCCCTTGACATCGTGCCATTCTGTGGGGACTTCCACTATCCTGAAACCGGCCCGTCGAAACTGGAAAAGAACATCAACGTCAAACGCCCATCTCGTGAGACCCAATGATGGCATGATCTGTTTCAACGCCTTGCCAGACATCAGTTTTGCACCACACTGCGTGTCCGAGATCTTCAGCCTGAAAAGAGCTCTCACCAGGCCGTTGAACAGGCGCGAAGCAATACGACGTTTCAGGGGTTGTTGCGGGCTCACCACTGCCCCTTCAAGCCAGCGCGAAGCGATGATCACCCCGGCATCCCCGATCCTGTCGACAAGATCCTGAAAAGCCGCCGGTGGCGTCGCTCCGTCCGCATCCGCAAACCCTATAAACGTGCCAGTGGCCTCCTCGAACCCCTTCATCAGCGAAGCGCCCTTACCAATCAATTTCGCCTCTTCAATGACCTTGAGCTGGCTGTGCCGCTTCGCGTAATCCCTCACAAATACCGCGGTACCATCCGTGGATCCATTGACAACAACGATCAGCTCCACCTCCCCTCCATATCTCCCAGTAAAGTATGGAAGATAGGCGTCGAGCATCGGGCCGATCCTCCCCCTTTCATCGCGTGCAGGAACTACAATTGAAAGCTTCATGTACGACAGTCTGCCACACAGTTCTGCTTTCTACAACACAACAGCTCTACACAACATATTGGGGTTGCAATCCTCTGTTGCCCATGATATAGGTGGCCGAAACCGCTGGGGCAGAGGGGAAAAAGAAGTGTATCTCAAATCGCTTGAACTTGTTGGATTCAAGAGCTTTGCGCTGAAAACAAAGCTCGATTTTGAACCCGGAATGACCGCCGTCGTAGGGCCCAATGGCTGCGGCAAGAGCAACATTGCCGATGCCGTCCGATGGGTCTTGGGCGAACAGAGCGCCAAGGCTCTGCGCGGCGGCAAGATGGAAGACTGCATTTTCAACGGAACCGATGGCAAGCGCCCCCTGGGGATGGCCGAGACGACCATTACTTTTGCCGACTGCGAGAACGTTCTTGGCACGGATTACAACGAGATATCAATCGCCCGGCGCGTCTTCCGCTCGGGCGAAGGCCAGTACTTCATGAACAAGGCTCCCTGCCGACTGAAAGACATCCAGCGCCTCTTCATGGGAACCGGCATCGGAACCGTTTCATACTCCATCATGGAACAGGGCCGCATCGATCAAATCCTGAGTTCCCGCCCCGAAGACCGTAGAACCATCTTTGAAGAAGCCAGCGGCATAACCAAGTTCAAGGCAGACAAGAAAGAGGCCATTCGCAAGCTGGATCAAACCGAAGCAAACCTGCTTCGCCTGTCTGACGTCGTGCGGGAAGTGAAACGCCAGATCGGCTCGCTGCAAAGACAGGCAGGCAAGGCCCGCCGCTACCAGACATTCAAAGCGGATCTACGCAAGATGGAAATCTATCTCATGAAACAACGGCTCGCCACAATGGACAAGCGAATCGTTGAGCTCAAGAGCAAGATCGACCAGCTGAACAATCGCATGCAGCTCTCACAGGACGAGATACGAGAGCTCGAGCGTGGAAATGATGTGCTGAGAAACTCGCTGGTCGACACTGAACGTGAGATCGGCAAAATGAGCGAATCGGCAGCTCATGCACGCAGCAAACTCGAACATGCCCGCCAACTTATCAATCTCAATACGCAGCGCATCAAGGAATACGAAGATTGGCGTGACAGGGATAATGCTGAACTCGAGACCGCACGCGGCCAGATCGAATCACAGAATCAGGCACTCGCCGAACTCACTCAGCGACTTGAAGAGGCACGAAGCGCCCATCTCGCTGCCCAGGATAGACTCAATGACAGAAGCTCTGTACTGGAGGCACAGGAAGAGAAAGTCAATGCCAACAGGGAACGCCTCCGCACTCTTGGCGCGCGCCAGATAGACACTGAAAGTCTCATTTCGAACCTGCAGAACCAACTCGCGCATTCTGAATCCAAGGAGCGCTCTGATGCCATACGTCGTGAGCACCTGGCAGCGGAACAGGGACAACTCTCCCGTTCCGCGGAGAACTACAACGATCGTGAAGCAGAGATGACCCATCAGCTTGCGCGCCTCCAAGAGAAGGTTGAGACCACGACGGGGGAACTTGCAACCCAATCAGGGAAGCTCTCTGCAAACAGGAAAGAACTGGATCATGTCAGGGATGCCCGTGCGGACCATGCTGCCGAAGCGGCCGCAAAAAAGGCACAGCTGGAAATGCTGCAATCTGCCGCGGCAGAATCTGAGGACCTGCCCGGTGGCGCGAGATTCATAACCGAAAACGAGAAAGCCACAGTGCTGGGCATAGTCGGCCGGGAGATTGATGCCAGCCCGGAATACAGGACCGCACTTGCGGCCGCACTCCGATCGTGGCTGGATGCCGTCATCGTCTCGAAGAGCGAGGCCGCCTTGAAGATGCTCGGTGTGCTGGCCGATAATGCAGCAGGGTCTGTTCGCATCCTGCCCGCAGACCTTCCCTGCCCTAAGACCCTAAAGAAACTGCCCGGAACTCCCCTCCTGGACCAAGTCTCCTGTTCCGATAGCATATTGCCGGTTGCCCGCGCCCTGCTGCTCAATACCAGAATCATTGCCTCACTTGCTGATATGCCATCGGCCGCCCCTGCCGGCGCCGTACTCGTAACACGCGACGGCGCGCTCTTGCGAGGCGACGGTTCCATCGAATTCTGGCTGCCAGGCGAACAACCTGCCGATCCAGTGAGAAGAAGACAGCTTGCGGAAGGCCTCTCAAAAGAACTTGCGAACACTGAAACTCGTATTCAGGCAGAGCAACGCACCATGGATTCCCTCATGACCGAAGCTGGCACGCTTGCCGAGACGATGAATACAACTCAGGCCACGCTCGACGAACAGAAGCGCAAACTGGCACTCAAAGAAGGCGAAAACCAGATCCTTTCACAAGAGGCGCGACAAGCCAGGGAGAGATTTGAGACGGTTTCCTTTGAGCTCGACGCCCTGACGAACCAGGACGACACAAGTGGTGGCGAAAAACAGTCCATCGTCACCGAAATACAGAAATCATCTTCACAGCGTGATCAGATAAAGGCACAGATAGAACAACAGACACGCGAACAACAGACGATGGAAGCAGCTTCAACGGATCTGCGGACTGAACTCGTTGAGCATAAGGTCAAGGCCGCCGAAACAAGACAAAGGGTAGAGTATCTCGACGACCAGGCCAACCCCCTGAAAGCGAGGTTGCAGGAACTGGAAGCAACGATGGAAGGGCGCAGGCAGGGAATCATCTCGCACGAAGAGAACATCAACCACCTGCAACAGGCAATTCATGACGCTAAGGGCAGCATATCGTCACTCGAAGAAGAGGCCGGGGCAAGCACTTCAAGGGCCGAGGACCTCCGAAAGAACAGGGAACACCAAAGCCTTGAACTCGAAAAGATGGAGGCATCTCTTTCGGAGAGACGTCTTTCCACGAACGGACTCAGGGACGGCAAGTCAGAATGTGAGATTGAGAATGCTGAAGTAAGAACCAGAAAAGCCAACCTTGTAGACAGGATTACGGCCGAATACAACATCACGATCGACCAGGCAATGAACGAGCCTGAGCCGGAATGGAAAGACGGCGAGCTGGACCTCGACACGCTTGACACCAACATCGCTGAGATCAAGACCAAGCTCGACGCAATGGGCCCCGTCAACCTGGTCGCCATAGAGGAATATGAGCAACTCCAAGAACGCCACTCCTTCCTCACCAAACAGCAAGAAGACCTGGTCCAGGCCAAGCAGCAGCTAATGGACATGATCAGGAAGATCAATGCCACGACCACCGATATGTTCAGCAAGACATTTGAGCAGATCAACGAAAACTTCCAGGTCATGTTCAAGAAGCTCTTTGGCACTGGCTCATCATCCAAGCTTGTCCTTGTTAACGAAGAGGATATTCTCGAATGCGGCATTGAGGTGATAGCCCGCCCGCCCGGCAAGCGACCTCAAACCGTATCGCTTCTCTCTGGAGGTGAACGCACTCTCACGGCCGTGGCCCTGCTGTTTGCTATCTACATGATTAAGCCGAGCCCTTTCTGCCTGCTTGACGAACTCGATGCAGCACTTGATGCGTCCAACATCAACCGCTTCGTAGACGTCCTCCAGGGATTCCTCGGCCAGTCGCAGTTCCTTGTTATAACACATAACAACAGGACCATTGCCGCAGCCGACGTCCTCTACGGGATCACCATGGAACAGAGCGGAGTATCAAAGATCGTCGCGATGAAGTTCAAGGATCATGAGAAGAAGAAGCCGGATGCCCCGCCGCCAGCAACAGCCCCCGTTGAGACAACACAGCCAAAGGCATGAACTACAGCGACCTCCTCGACTGCGCCGTTGCGGCTGCCCGTGCAGCCGCTGATCATGCGATGCGCAGTATCTCGCGTCGCAATGAAACAATCGAGATGCATGCACATGACGTGAAACTGGCGCTCGACCTCGAGTGCCAGGAAATTGCAGTTGATGTGGTCAAGTCAACCTTTCCCGATCACGCCATCCTTGCCGAAGAGCAGCTCCCGCATCCAACAACCAAGCAACGCAACACCCCAACAGGGGTCCTTGGAAGCCTTGGCGAAGCAGAAACTAATCCCGATACCCCCGCATCGGGATTCCAATGGATCATAGATCCCATTGACGGGACAGTGAATTTTCGACATGCCCTCCCCTTCTGGTGCACGTCTGTGGCGGTGACGCACAACGGTGAGACCGTCGCCGGTGCTATCTACGCACCTGTTACAGATGACTGCTATACGGCAACTATAGATGAACCCAGCAAACGTAATTCCGCGCCGATCACGGTCTCACCCATCGACAAACTGTCGGAATCCATGATCCTTACCGGCATGGATAAAGATCTTGATCCTGAGATCCCGCCGTTCGAAATCTTCAGGCGCATAGCTGCTCGCTCGCAGAAAGCACGCATACTGGGTTCGGCTGCGCTCGACATCTGCAGGGTGGCCTCGGGCCAGGCCGAGGGCTACTTTGAATCGGGTATCTACATCTGGGACGTGGCTGCAGCAGGGCTGATCGTCAGCCAGGCCGGCGGCAAGGCCGGAATCATTTGCCACGACAGGGATAACCGCTTGCGTTTTGTTGCCTCCAACGGCCTGATCCATGATGAGTTATTGGAAGTGATCAGTGTTTAGTCATCGGCCACCCGCCTGCAACGCTATGCGTAGCATTGCGGGCAGGTCAGACCTCCGTCCTCTGCTCTCTTCACTTGGGCAGGACGTTAAAAGTTGAATGTCGGGCGTTCGATGTTCATCCGTCATCCGTCATCCGTCTTGTCCACCAGGAAGAACTGATTCCCATCGTAAAACCTGCAACGTGTGATGCCCAGCTGACACCAGGCTCGAAGCAGAACAGCGTCAACAAAGAACCGCCATAGAATACCAGCACTATCAAAGAGGCAGTGATCGAACGCCAGTCCCGACGAAAGAGTCCAACAGACAGCAGAAAACCTATAAGCCCGAAGACAACTCCACTGGCGCCTACATGACTCGCGCCAGGTTCTCCAAAAACCCACACGAGCAGCCCGCCGCCGATGACAATGAAACAGAGCGCCAGCCAGGTTAGCCCCCGATTGAAGGACAGTGACAGACACATGAGGACGAAGAGTGGAATTGTGTTGGCAAGAAGATGCGCAACAGTGCCGTGAAGCAAGGGGTGGATCGGGATTCCTAACAACCCTCTGATCTCAAGCGGCCAGATGCCCCAGGTTCTCAGGTCGACTGATGAAATACCTCTGTCCAGCGCGAAAACGAAATGAATCAACAGAACTGCATAAAGTGCGATATCCGCATTCTGCAACCATGTTGGCTTGCGCATTGAATCAAAGTGCCTACCTGTCAGCTATCACAATGTCCGCGTCTTCGCTTACACCGCCCGGCTCTCCGTCACCGCCATAACTGATGATCTCGTACTTCTGCCCTTCCCTGCCAGGTAAGAGAAAAACGAACGGGCTACCCCATGCATCAAGAGGCAACTCGCGGCTCTGCAGGTATCCATCCTCAGGATAGTCTCTGGGAATCGGTACAGTCACAGGCTTCACACAGAGCGCTTCGAGCCCCTGCTCCTGTGTTGGGAACCTGGAATGAGTCGTACGATAATCCATTAGAGCTGTTTTGAATGTCGCCAGCTGCAATTCCGTTGCCTTGATCCTGGCATTAATCACATGATGTCTCAGCGAGAGACCAACGACCCCTGTCAATATACCTATAATCACAATCGTGATAAGGATCTCCACAAACGTAAAACCCGATCGATTATCCATGCTGCCTCTCCATCTATTCCTGTTTCTAATCTTACTCTTAGTCATGCTGAATGTTAAAATCCCTCTTTTTGGTCCGAGATCAGGAACTCTTTAAATCGGCAAACAGATCCCCTTGATCATCATTGAATTTCCTATAGAGGGCGTCAAGCTTGGCGACGTAATAGGCTATGTTCTCGTCACGTTTCTTCGGATTCCAGTCCGATATGAGTTTCGCCGCCTCGTACAACGCAACGCTCTTCTTCTCTCCCGTGACGTAATATGTCAACTGGTCACCTGCCCTGTATTCGCGACCGGAGGCTAGCGCCAGCTCATAAGCTGCATTCCTGCCACGCTTCTTCCTGCTGACCTTGACCGCATAAGAGGCCGGTGAATCCTGGAGGGTTTCAGTTTTGGCAAGCTTCTGGATCGGCCATTCCTGTCTCCTGATGGCCTTCTCAAACAAATCCCGTAGCGCAGTTATCCCAGCGTTCTTCTTCTCAAGTATCAGGCGAAGCATTTCTTTGAGAAACTCCCGCTGGAATGGTTCCAACCCACGGGATTTCAATGCCGCTCCTTTAATGATCATTTCGCCATTGCGATCAAGCAAAGCGTAGTTCTTCATCTTGTAACTGAACATCGCCACATACTCGCCATCAAACTCGACATCAATCCCTTCAGGCAATGACGCAGCAAATTCTTCTCTGAACTTCTCAAGTTCTTCGCTTTCTGCTGGACGCTCCCTGCCCGACACAAGGCGTCGCCGAACCTTTCCTCCCTTCCGTCTATCATTCTCTGCCTTACGTGTTCCAAATTCCGGCGGAACAAAATAGATTCCATCGGTATCCATCTCGATCGGTTGCGCACCATGTTCTTCGAGCCACCTGAGCATCGCCTTCAAGAGCTTTCTCCCGTTCGCAGTAATTTCTTCAGCGACCGCGAAATCACAGAAACGGGAATGCCTCGCACCTAGGTAGCCGTAGAACGAGTTGATAAGGACCTTGAATGTTGACTGAAGCGCATTGTAATGGGTCCGCTCGGCATCCGTGACACTATCTGCCATCTTCTGCCTGGCATCGAGTCGAAAAGATTTGAGCGAATCCAGCAGCTTGAGGAATATGCCAAGCTCGTCCTTGCGGGGACCCAACCCCTTCGTCAGCATCAGCGAAGGATACAATGATCTGACATCACAGTGATGCACGTTCTCTGCAACCCCCTGGTAGAGCATATCGGTATAACCACCTGCAAACTCTCTCGGTATGCCCGGCGATGGTATGGCCCTTTTCTCGAACAGGTACTTCCGAATCATCATCGAGTCGATCTTCGTAGCGTTACCTCTTACACAGATATTCTGATAAGAGTAGGGCAGCATCTGCGCCTGTATGAAGTAGCTCTGCGAGAGTATTGCGCTCAATCCAGCAGTCTCAAGGACATCGTCCTCTGCATATTCCAGCAGTTTCTCCGGGTCTTTCTTGTAGGTCTTTGCGATGTCCGAGCCGTCAATATAGACACGCCCCTTTCTCGCCAGCCCGAAATGGATAGCGACCTCTTTCAGGCCCAGCCCTGTCAGGGACCTGTGCGACACATCATATGACTGGGCCAGGAAAAGAGTGTCAACTACATGACGCCCGAACACCTCGTGCCTCTCGTACGATATCGTACGCTCAGCGGCATTGAACCTGCTCGATCTTGCTCTGATCAGACTGCCGTCCCGGCCCAGATTCAACTTCACCTTCTTGAGTCTCGCCCTCTTGCGCAGATAGGGAAGATCAAAATTGAAGACATTGTGTCCTTCTATAACATCGGGGTCCTTTTTCTTCACAACGGCGACGAATCTCTCGAGCATCGCCTTCTCATCCATGCCACCGATTATTTCTGTCCATCCCGCACCATCGGATAGCGCAATCACAACAATCCGATCGCCTTCACGCTCAGCATTACAAAACTCGTATCCCTCCGATACTATGCACTCAATATCAACCTGGAGCCTGCGAAGATCTTCGAAATGCATACCTTTGAAAAGAGTGCGCCCTGTCCGCATCAGATACTGGTGGACGGGGTCGTTCAGGAAGAGATAAGGAGCCATGGGAGCGCCATGTGTAAATCCCGTTTCCTTCGCCAGCCAGGCCTTGGCCTTGAGGCAGTCGTTCCAGTTATCAAAGTCGGCCATTGCCCTGAGTCTGCCTGCACCGGTCAGAGAACAGATCTCGTGCTTAGTTTTCAGGCCATCGAGTCTTGACTCGCTCTCGACAAGAATGAAGGGCTTGAACAGCTCCTTCGTTCTGATCGTCTTCGCGTTCCTGCGCCAGAACAGGACCACTTCATTGCAGCCTTCTTTGGTGCGGTCAAGCTCAACCGCCACCAACCCCTCCTCCGCACAATGCCCGAAGAGAAGTGTATCGGTTATCTCAAGAGTTGCCATTGGAGAAGAAATCCATCGTGTGCTTCAAGCCTTGCCTGATATCCACTTTGGGCTTCCAGCCCAGGGCATTTGTGACTTTTTCAAGGCAGGCCTGCGAGTCCCGTACATCGCCATCTCTTGCTTCCCGGTGTAAAGGTTCAAGCCCGTCCTTACCCATCGCCTCAATTATGAGCGCCACCAGTTCATTAACAGAGGTGCGGGCGCCACATCCAATATTGTAAGCTTCACCAGCAGCTTCCTCAGGCGCCTCACAGCAACGCAAATGCGCTTCCACAACATCTTCGACGTATGTGAAATCCCTGGTCTGTCCACCGTCTCCATTGATAATCGGTGGCTCGCCAGCGGTAACAAGCCTGATGAAGAGCGGGATCACTGCCGCATAGTCCGAGGCCGGATTCTGCCTCGGTCCAAATACATTGAAGAAACGCAAACAGAAGGTCTTCAATCCATAAAGCTGGTAGTAGATTCTGCTGTAGAGTTCGCCCGTGAGTTTCTGCAGCGCATAGGGTGACAATGGATCCGGCTTCATGTCTTCCCGCTTCGGCAACACCTCGGTATCACCATACACCGATGAAGATGAAGCCATAACATACCTGTCCACGCCGGCTGTCCTTGCGCACTCTAGAACATTCAGCGTGCCGTTGATATTTACATCGTTCGATCTGACAGGATCCTCAACAGAGCGCACGACGGACGGCAGCGCAGCGAGGTGAAAAACAAAACGCACATTTTCAAGACACTTCGCAACAGTCTCCCTATCCCTGACATCGCCACGGACAAAGTCTATGCTATCGCCTAGGTCAGCAATGTTTTCCATCCTGCCGGTCGATATATCATCGAGCACTCTCACGAGTTTCCCGTCGTTTACAAGCCGCCTAACTATGTTGGACCCTATAAAGCCCGCTCCACCAGTAACTAGGTATTTCATATCTACTTCTTCTCTCCCTGTTGTCAGTTGTCAAGCTGTCAAATTGTTGGGGCATTCAGCTCTCAGGTTACAGCACCTATCTTTCAGCCTTCCGGTCATTCAGGTTTCAGATTCAGCCCTCAGCCCTCGAATCATTCCCTATGCTTTATCCGGGCCTGCATGCCTGGGAATGCTGTAAGCCAGAGGCTGATCCCGACACGGTATTCATCATCCACTTCTGTCACGCCGTCGCTCTTCGTATAACCAGGAATGACACTCCCCCCGAGTTGAATGGCAATGCAGTCCCATTCGTATTGAATAGAGGCTGACTCTTCTTCCATCCGGCCCTCATCAAATTCATATCGCCCGGCCACTGTGAATGTCCAGGCTTGATTCGGAGAGAAGGAATAGCTCACCCCCAGGAGATTGCTATCCTCGTACCTATACCTGTTCTCTATATTGAATCGCCACCGATCTTTTTGCTCCCTCCCCTTCACTGCAGGGGCCCTTTCCCAAATCACAAGTCGTGTATTGACCTCCTCTGCCACACCTTCATAGAAATCGTACTGGAGATCCACATTCATAATCATCTGGGTCGAGACGGTGATCTCTGCCTCAACTGTGAGGTCATCAAAATCGGCCTCACCCTCTCCTTTCTCGATCCGATACTCTGTATAGGCATCAATATCAATGATATCGCTTGCATGACCGCCACTCTTGCGCTGCAACTTGTTACGAACACCCAGTTGGACCCCCTGCTGTCTATTGATCTCATCAATATCATCGAACTGGTAGAGATCGTCCGGCAACAGGTTAGGCTCCGCCACGTATACGTACTCTGCATAAGGTTCAACAACATGGCGCAGCGGCCTCTCGATGTTGTAGTGAGCAGGATCCCAAGTCCTGAAAGCTCGGAAAGAGGTGCCGAGCCCAAAACGATAGACAGACCTGAAGTCGGCGCCGAGATCAATGATGCTCGTCTCATTCGTCAGCACCGGCACGCCATTGGTATCTATCACCGGCAGACCATTTGTACCCATGCTCTGGACCTGGGCAACCTCTGTCCCAATGGTCTCAGAATAATAAGTACCCCTGTAAGCAAAGCTGGGGATGACACTCAGGAATCGTGCATATCGACCCGGACATGAAACAACATGGAGTGTGTCAAGACGGCCGACAGAATAATCTTCATCCGATGACCCCTCCTCAAAGACCCTTTGCAGGAATCCAGCAGAAGTTTCTCCCTCGTAGTAGAGCCTGGTTTCTCCGACCTGCTGCTGCTGGAGATTGAGCGAAACTTCGGGGAGACGATTTATACTGCTGTAGAAATCGTTTAAACGCCCGATGGCTGCAACGCTGAAGGTCGACTGTTCACCGCGATGGGTATAGTTGACATAGTTCTCGGGCTGCCCGATCTCTCGATGCTCACTCTCAAAGAAATCCTTCAGCACTTCCGGATCGCTCAGGTACATAGCTCGGGAGAGCAGGTAATCATTGTCGGTGAATGCATGGCGGTGCACGAAACTTGACCTGTATCTCTCATTCTCTACAAGCGAAATCAGCGGATCCTCGTTTTCCTCCCACGGCTCCTGGTCGTCAATGTAGTAACCTGATATCGAGCCTTTCCATGCAGGCCCATTCCACCAGGTCAGATCCTGCCCGAAAGCGACTCCCCTCTTAGCCCTGTAATCCAGATGTGTTTCACTCTTCAGATGGTGGCTTATTCTGGCCCTATACGAGGTAAGAAGGAATGCGCCATACCGTGATCGGTACCCCGGCCTGAAACTGAAACCGGTATCGCGATCCAGATCTCTGTACCAATAGGGCGCATAGAACACCGGCACCACCCCCAAGTAGAGCACCATCCCCTTAACTTTCATGCTTTCATCCTGAACCATTGAAATTTCTCGTGCCTTCATTCGGTAATGCCAATGCGGGTACTTGTTAGAACAGGTGGACATCACGACATCGCTCATGATTAGTTCGTCAGCAACTTTGCGCCCACGTCCCGCCTTAATCGAAAACGGCGGCTTGTAGACGGTCAGCTCCTCCGCATCAATGATCGGCCTGACAGGCCCATATGCCCGCGTCGGAATCTTCTCTTCACCCGCAGAATGCTTGTCCTTCTTTAGATTACCGGTAAGCCTGGGCCCTTCTGCAACGATCTTTCCTTTCTTCGTCAGAACAACATTCCCAGAGGCGTGGTATTCCCCGGTGGTAGTGTTAACGCGCACATAGGTTGCCGTGAGTTTCTCGTCGCCCTTAACGATCACAACATGACCCCTGGCAATAGCCCACTGGCTGTCTCCGATCTTTTCGTAGCTGAGGGTCCTTGCATCGACCGTCACGATCGATTCCTCTGCAACAGCGAATGAAGCAGAAAACAGGAGGCAAGCGAACAGCATGACTGCACACCGCACCGCTTGCGCATAAGAGCACCAGATGTTACCTGAAAACGTCACACTAGCCATTCATGCTCCTGTAAAGCAGCTCACTTGTTTCAATGTTCACTATAGAGAAATCCTCCAAGTGGATCGATGATTCCGCTCTGAAGGAAAGATGGACCTGGAACTTCTCCTGTAGCCCTACGAGCAGATGCTCATCCTCCTTTCTCAGCCGATCAAGCACGGTAGGATGCACAATTATCTGGAGCTTGACATCATCACGCGCCTTCTTCAGTTTTCGCAGCACCGCCGCAAGCTGACGCTGTAGATCCGCACTCAGCCCCATCGCCGATCTCACGCTTCCGCTTCCCGAACAATAAGGACATTCGACGAACATGGTCGAAAGAATGCTGCGCTCCTGTCGCTGCCTAGTCATCTCGAGCAGGCCGAGCTGCGAAATGGGTAGCACATTGGTGCGAGCCCTGTCGCGCTTCAACGAGGCCTTGATTCTCTTGTAGACCGAATTCTGGTGCCTCTTCTGCCGCATGTCAATCAGGTCCAACACGATAAGTCCGCCAAGATTCCTCAGCCTGAGTTGGCGCGCCACTTCTTCGACTGCTTCCAGGTTAACCTCAAACAATGCTTCTTCCTGATTTTTGGCACCCTTGTGCCTTCCCGTGTTGACGTCGACAGCCGTAAGCGCCTCAGTTTCGTCAAAAATGATGCAACCGCCTGATTTCAGGATGACTTTTCGGCGTGATGCCTCTTCAAACTGTCGCTCCACATCGAAATGCTCAAATATGGGAAGATCACCCTCGTAGAGCTGTATCCGTGAGCGTGCGCGCCGTGAGATCCGCGCCACGATCTCCCTGATCTGCTCAAATCGTTCCTTCGAATCGACCACAACGCGCTCAACATCTTCGACGAGCCAGTCCCGAACCACTCTCTCTACGAGATCTGCCTCCCTGTACAGACAACATGGAGCCTGCTTCTCGCTCATTCCCTGCTGCACCTCTTCCCAAATGTTCACGAGCGCCCGAAAATCACGAACGAAACTCGTCTTCCTCGCTCCGCTACCCGCCGTTCGCATAATCAGGCCTACGCCCTTGGGAACAGGAAGCCTGGCGAGTATCTTTCTCAACCGCTGGTATTCCTTGGAATCATCGATCTTCCTGGAAACACCCATGAGCTTGCTGCCCGGCATAAGCACAAGATAGCGGCCCGGTATGCTGAGACTTGCGGTCACACGCGGCCCCTTGGTACCGATTGAAGCCTTTGTCACCTGTACCACTATTTCTGAACCAACAGGAAAACGCTTCTTGATCTGCTCATTGGAAAGCCGATTCCTTTTTGATGTCCCACGAGATCCCTTCTTGCCTTTGCTGCTACCGCCATTTTCTGATTCGAGTCGCAACGCGTCATCCGGCACCATATCCCAGTAATGCAAAAAAGCATTCTTTCCTGTGCCGATATCTACAAATGCCGCCTGCAACTCATTCTCAAGGTTCTGGATGCGCCCTTTGAAGATACTGCCGACGATACGTTCCTCAGATGGATACTCCACCTGAAACTCTTCCAGCTTTCCGTCCTCAAGTACTGCGACACGCG
>JAUXFM010000138.1 GCA_030622955.1 Lentisphaerales bacterium | reverse complement strand
TCGATGTTGGACGACATGCGCAAGGGCATGCGCAAGCTGAGGGATGCGATGGCGCATGTGAAGCGAAAGATGGGGGACGATCTTCTTGTTGTGGCTATCGGTGGAACAAAACAGGTGGAGCAGTTTGGATCATGGAGTTGTGTGGGTTTCGTGTCTGATGACAGGTTGATGAACTGCTATTACAACGCGGCGGATGTCTTCGTGTCGGCATCTTTGGCCGACAACTTCCCCAACACTCTCCTGGAAGCGTTGTCTGCAGGCACTCCATCCGTTGCGTTTGACGTGGGGGGGTGTGCCGAGATCGTGCGACACCAGGAAACGGGCTTGGTGGCAGCACCGGGAAATACAAGAGAACTCGCGGAGTCCGTGTGTCAAATATTGGCGATGTCGACCGAAGAAAATCAGAAGATGCGTGACAATTGTCGAAAAGTGGCGGAATCGGAATACGCTCTTCATATCCAGGCTGACAGGTACGCGGAACTGTTCGAAGAGCTCCTTGCACAGTGATGTTTCTGTCGCTGTATTTGCCTGCCCGATCTTTGGGGGGGGGGGGGGGCAGGCGGGTTGCCTTTTGTTCAAATGTTTTGTCTTTAGTATCCGTCAGTCCAGGAGTATGTCCAATAACCTCTAACGAATAACTATTAACTCTAATTCTATCCGAACACATGAAATTCCTATTCATAGCCCAAGGGTTTCCCGGTGTTGACGGTGCAAGGCGGGGACGTGGTTCGGGCATCGGGACTTATCTCGGTGAACTCACGAAGGGACTCGTGGCACGAGGGCATGCGTGTGACGTTCTTATCTGGGGTAACCCGGAAGTGAGGTCACCGCAGGTTGTTGATGGTGTTGTGGTTCACTTGGTCACCAATTCGTACTGGCCGATAATTGAGCGGTTCTTTCCGGATTCGAGGGACGTCTTCAACCTGCGCCGCAAAGTGAGGCAGTTGGATGAAAGAAATGCTTACGATTGGATCGAGATCAATAGTGAAGAGGGTATAGGCATAGGGGTTCAGAAGGATCTTCCTGGCAAAACAATCCTGCGTGTTCATACAACACTGGCCCAGATGTTGAAGCACAAAGATCTCCCTGCGTCCACAAACGCTCTATGGCGCCTTGCCCGAGAACAGAAGTCCTTCGCTCTGGCAGAACGGATGTGGCTGTCATCAGAGTATCATCTTGATCAACTCGACAAGATGTTTCAGATCCGAGATAAGGCCAGGATCGCACCCATAGGTATTGATATTCCACACGATGCCGGCAACAGAGAAATGAAGAGCTCGGCCAAAGAAGGCCCGACGTTCCTTATTGTAGGGAGTCCGGATAAAAGAAAAGGTTTCGATCTACTGCGGCCGATATTGGAGTCTTACGCAGGCAAGTATGGAGCCTGTAGCGTGGTGATAGTGTCGGGGTGTTCAGATGAGAAGAAGAAAGAACTGAACCTGGCCGATCCGTTCCCGGAAGGCGTAACCGTTGAATGGCGTGATGAGTTGAGCGACGAGTCGTTGTTCAAGGAGTATGCCAGAGCGACAGTTCTGCTGCACGTGGCAAGGTACGAATCGTTCGGGTTGCCGCTGATTGAGGCAGCTGCGATGGGCTTGCCTGTCGTGACGACACCGGTGGGAATCGCTCCCGACCTGTTGAGTGGCGAGCTATCTGGGTTTCTCATTGATGGAAGGGCGCCAGATCAATGTGCTACTGCATTGAGCATGGCGATAAGAGGAAGATCCGACATCGGTGAGAAATTACACAAACGGTACCTGTCGGGTTTCACGCGTAATGGGATGGTAGATACCTACCTGAATGCCCTTGGCGAGAATACGGGTAAGCGGGGCGGCGCTGTGTTCCCTCGGACGTTGGTGTTGTCATCATATGCGCCTGACCATGGCTATGGCAGTAATGAAGTGGTCAAGAAGATCATGCGTTACGCACCCCGAAAATCGATCATGTGGTGCAGCCTGAAGGATGGTGATGCCGGGAACTGCCGCAAGATCGCGCCATTTAAGGCTTTTCCGGTCAGAGGCGTCAACTGGAGGCTTCACAAGACCGCCTTGGGTCTAATGATATTGAGGGAGATTGTGGCACGAAGACGGGCACGAGAAATCGCGGGAGTGGTTGAAAACTTTGCGCCCGAGGTATTGTGGCTTATCGTTGACAACAACACGGTGGATGTCGCGTTCTTTCTTCAAGAGAAACTATCAATCCCTATGCATTTGACATTCCACGATGCGCCGGAAGTGATCGCAACTAATTTCTGCAACTACACCAGTTTCTTTGCCAGACTGTATCTGGAACGAGTGAAGCGACTCAGTAAGCGCGCATCCGGCGTCGACATGATATCGGAAGAACTCGAGAAGCATGTAAAAGCCATATTTCCGTTGTCCCCGAATGCACGGAGCATGGTGTTTCCTTCCTCTGTACCTGCCGAGGTCGTGGATAAGCTATCGAAACGCACAAGATGGGATGCAAATGGCAGGAAGAAAATA
This sequence comes from Lentisphaerales bacterium, assembly GCA_030622955.1. Classification (GTDB taxonomy): domain Bacteria; phylum Verrucomicrobiota; class Kiritimatiellia; order JAUXFM01; family JAUXFM01; genus JAUXFM01. The sequence continues at coordinate 3,410 of JAUXFM010000138.1, read as the reverse complement.
GCCCTTTGCGGAGGCATCAAGGTGGCGCAAGAGCGATGGCAGATGTTTCTGGATCGTCTTGCGAAGATCGATATGGATTTCGAGATACTGGTCTTCTCGGGTGAACCTGTACGATCGTCATATCGGCCGGAAAATGTATCGTTTGTGCAGAATCCTTACGTGGATTCCGAGCACGAGCTTCTCAGTGCATTTCGGACAGAGGGGATAGATGCCTGTTATCTTGGTCTGTGGCAGGAACCGGAATGGCGGTTGTTTGTGAAGACTTCGCTTAGCAGTAAGCTGACATCTTATGCTGCTGCAGGTTTGCCGGTCATCTTTGACGGACCCGAAGAATCAGTGGCCTGGCGCCTCATCAAGTCCTACGGGGCAGGCATAATGCTCGGAGATAGTGCTGAGGTCTCAAGTGAGCTGCGGGGGTTGTTCACTGAGAAATCGATGTGGGAATCACTGGCGGATGGCTCGGTGCAATTGTGGGAGAAGGAGTTCCTCATGGATGTGAAGATGCCATTGTTTGTTGAGCATCTCAGACATGGTGTCAGTACATGACGAAAGGAGCGGCAACTCTTCTTCGGCGATGGTTCCCGCGCCCTGTTGTTCGCGATGCGATCGAAAGGAAGCTGTCTGAGTTCTATGCCGGGAACACATTATACCACGCAATGACAGATGCCGGCGGCAAGATCGACCATCCGCAGGTCAAGTTGTTGGAGTGTTTAATCAGCCCAGGCGGGACATATGCAGAGCTGGGTTGTGGTGGCGGGGCTGTATGTGAACTTGTGGGCAGGTCGGCAAAAGTGCATGGGTTTGACGTATCTGAGATCGCACTTGCCAGGGCAAAAGAACGGTGTGCTGGAAAGAACGTCATATTCAGGCGCGCTCAATGCGATCAATTGCCGTTGAATGATGGCACTGTTGATGGGTGTTATTCCTTCGAAGTGTTCGAGCATCTCTGGGAGCCGGTCAAAGCAATTGAAGAAATGGTCCGCATTACGAAGAGCGGCGGGTTCATCCTGGTCTCGGTTCCTCTTGCGTTCTCGTTGGACCTGCATCTTCCGAAGAAGATCTCGGCGCGCTGTTGCGAGATTGTGCTGGCAGGGATAAGGCTCTGCCTGGACATGATCAAGGGGGATACGCATTGTCATATTGAGCCGGATCTTTTGGGGGAGCCGTATCCTGATTGTGACATGATAACTGCATTGAGACCCGTTGCGTTTGCGCGAGCAGTAGAAGCAGCAGGCTGTAATATCGAGTTCTGTGACACTACTTACATGTGCGCACACAAGGATGGGGCATCAACCGATCTGGCTTTTCAGAAGAACACCGCCCGGCCATTCTGGCGGAATTTCGGTGATCACCTGCTATTGCTGGCAACGAAGAGGTAGAAACATGACCGAGAACAGATATGTGAATCCGTGGATTCCCGACGCAGCACGCGACATATTGGCGCGTGAAACGGGCGCCATCCTGGATGTGGGCGGCGCAGCACCATATTATCGATCGGATCATATTATTGATATTCAGGAGTTTAACAAAGAGCAGCTTCAACGTGATTGCTGGGGGATGGGGGAAGGGGACGGAGGACAGACGACAGATGACGGACGACGGACGACAGATGATGGACGACAGAGGGCTGAGGACAGAGGACGGACGACAGAGGACAGACGACGGATGATGGGTGGTGAGCAAGCACCGTCCTGGGCGGAGGATCAGTACACTCAGTTCGATCTGTGTAGCGGCGAAGCGTGGCCATTTGCCGATGAACAGTTCGATCTCGGGTTGTGTAGTCACTGCCTTGAGGATTTGCGCGATCCTTTACCGGCAACACGGGAGATGTCTCGAGTTTGTCGTAAAATATTGGTCATTTGTCCGTCCAGATTGCTTGAACAGACCCGAGGCATTGAACATCCACGATATTGCGGGTTCAGCCATCATCAGTGGATAACCTTTGAAGAATCTGGCGTTCTAGTGTTCAGAAGGAAGACGCGTTTGCTGGAACTATCTCAATGTTGCATTGTCTGCCCCGCGGGAAAGACCATGCGCAGGGAATGCGGAGCGGCATTCTTCTACGGAGATAACGTCATAGCAAAGGAAAAAATCTTTCTTGAAGAAAGTGAAGATTATGCCGACTACGTTCGCTGGATCGAGCCATATAGAAAGAGAAAGGATCTATTTATTTCAGACGGGAAGAAGCACAATTTAGCATATTGGATTCGGCGAATGAGCCAGAATTACCTGGGAAGACCGTAAAGGGCTTCAAACATGAAACGAATTCTACTGCCATTAATTGCGCACAGGTTTCTACGGCTACTGTTGCGGGTGGGAATTAACGTGCCGGGCGCATGGCGACTTCGTCGAATTGTCATGGATGTTAAGCGCCTTCGGGTTTCTCGGGACCTGATCAACTCGAAGTTGTTGCTTGGACCAAAATTGTGGCTGGATCCGAACGATGGCATGGGGAGACGCATCTTTTATGACGGTTTGTGGGAGCCGGCTGTCGCAAAGCATTTTCATCGTAATCTGCGGCCGGGGGATCATGTCCTGGATGTTGGCGCAAATATTGGTCAATACACGGTGCTGGCAAGAAGCCGAGTAGGTCCTGGCGGAAGAGTGATTTCTGTTGAAGCAGACAGAGAATCCGCCCGGGTGCTACGAATGAATGCAGAACCTGGAGATCTTGTGCAGATGGATGTTGCGGAAGTGGCTGCGTGGGACAGCAACAAAACATTATATCTTTCTCCGGGCGACGCCGAATCGAGAGGGGTAGCATTTGTTCAGGACACGCAACCAGATTCTTCTTTCAGTGCTGTTCCTGCGCGACGGCTCGATGACGTATTACGGGAACTCGATTGCGAAAATGTCGATGTTGTGAAGTTGGACATCGAAGGAGCGGAGTTTGCCGCACTGAGAGGGATGGGCAGATTTCTTGAGCAGCACGGTCCAAGATCAGTTTATTGTGAAGTTGAGGAGGAATGGACGATCAGGTTTGGGTATAAGCCTGCAGATTTGATCTCTTATCTTGAACGGCTCGGCTACAAAACGTTCGTGTTTATCAGGAGAGAAGCGGATCCGGTCACGTATAATAGTTCAACAACGGATTTTTCTCAGATTAAGATGTTCCTGTTCGTGTTATGAAGATTGCAATCGTCAGCACAGGCGCAGCTATTGCTGCGAGTTATTGGTTAATTGTTATTGGTTAATTGTGAAGATAGGAATTGCCAGCAGTGGGTTAGGACATGTCCAGAGGGGTATCGAATCTTGGGCGGACGCGGCTGGCGCCGCGAGTTATTGGTTAAAGGGTATTGGTTAATTGTGAAGATTGCTATTGTTAGCACAGGTCTCGGACACACACAAAGAGGCATCGAATCCTGGGCGAAAGCATTGGCCGAGGGACTGCAGCGGTCAGGGGAAGATGT
>JAUXFM010000045.1 GCA_030622955.1 Lentisphaerales bacterium | reverse complement strand
TCTCTGCGACTTCACCTGTGATGTTGTGCATGTCGCTGTGGCCACTTGTCTCTACTGTTATCTGTTCCTGGTGTGTCTTCATTTGCGCTCCTCTCTGTGTATTACGTTACCCCATATTGCATCTGATGTCCATGTGTGCTCCAGTTGCTGAGCCAGAGTGCGTAATCTGCTTGGTTCAGAAACCAATGCGTTCATTTCACCACAGCCACTGCGTTGGTATGCGCATAGCGGTTGAAGAAATACTGTAACCGGAGAGGCGTGGCGAATGTGACAGGGACAAGGAAGGCGAAGCAGTAATGGGGCCTGTAGAGAGTGCGGCTCGTTCTTGGCTTTGTTGTTTCTTCCCTCTTTTATTGCGCAATGTGTTGCGCAGCAAGCGTGCGAAGAGAGGATGGTGCAAAGAAAAGGCCACAGAACGGGCGGAATCTGTTCTGTGGCCTTTAAGGCGAAGATTCATTCTCTCAACGACGCCCTTTCATGCCCTGCGGGAGAACTTGTCCGGTCAGAAAGCCCCGGATCAAGCAGGGGAGGGGTCTGGCTGAGGATGAGGTGCTTGACTGTTCTGTATCGGGAGTTAGTATCGAGAGTCATGAACTGGAAATACAAGCTCCCCCAGGATTATGAGTGGAATTGTGGTCACTCATTGGCCGATGATGTTGATTTCTCTGACGGGAACAGGGGCAAGTTGCGATTGCAATTGCTGAAGGATGGCACGATCAGGGTGAAAGAGGGCTATGCCTGGGATGGTTGTTCACCAAAGATCAATATTTTCGACCTGTTCATGATCGGTACGCCTGATGGCATCATCGACAGTGGCACAGGGATGCCGAAAACGTATCATGCGACGCTCATCCATGATGCTCTCTGTCAGTTCATTGATCACGAGAAGATGCCGCTCAAGAGCGGGGAGATTGACAGGTTCTTTCTGGAGCTGCTGAGAACCACGGGGTTCAAGCCGCGCTACATCTATTTCATTGGCGTCCGTCTCTTTGGTGGTGTCTATCGATTCCTTTGCCGTCTCTTCTCTTGATCAGTGCTGGCTGGGCACGCTTCCTTTATTGTGCCGCATCTTCCTTTCGTAAAGGGAATCGACGTTTGGCGCGAAATAGTCGGTTCTCGGGCTGGGCATGCTACGCTTTCAACAAGATAAGAAGATAAGGAAGATAAGGGACACACAATATATCCTGCGCCATCCACACGAGGCCATCTCCGCTCTATGCTGGTTGCTTCCTATATCCGGTTAATGCACTCTGAGACCTCTTGGCGTCGAGCATATTGCCCCCAGCACATCACGGGCACAGTTCACCCGTGATCGGTTCAAACTGAGGGCTGAGGGTCAGAATAATGTGTGCTTAGGAATCCGGGTTGCCCCCGTTAATGGTGGACCCGCGAAAGCGAAGTCTGGCGGAGAGGGCGGGATTCGAACCCGCGGTCAACCACCAAGTTTCCTCGAAAACAGATGCATTTAACCATAATGGCCCACAGATTGGTACACATGAATCAGGCGCGTACAGGCATTCTGAGGCACGACCAGTCACAGAAACACTGCCGGCTGACCTGCAGGAGGTCATTGATGCGTGGCCAAAATTAGATGATTCACTAAGGACGGCCGTGCTGGCCGTTGTTAGGAGCCAATAAGGCTTTTACCTGGTCCCCGCAGGCAATTGAATCCAATGGGGTCTTTCCGTCTTTGTCTTTGATGTTTCGGTCTGCGCCCTTGTCCAGGAGCATCCGTACGATATCCTTGATTATCTCAACATGTTCAGCCCCAATGTTCCGGCTTTCCCTTTTCACCACTTCATGCAGAGCGGTCCGGCCAGAATTGTCTTTCGCATTGGGATCCGCCCCGCTTTCTAGAAGAAACTGTACCATTTCTTTGTTCATGTTATACGCAGCGCTCTGCAAGGCGGTATTTCCGTATTCATCTCTAGCATCAATATCGATACCTTTTGCCAGTATCGTCTTCACTACATCCACTTGCCCTACAGTTGCTGCAAGATGCAGGGATGTGAATCCTTCCATCGTGCCATCCAGCTTGCCTCCTTTCCCCAGGAGGTAGTTGAACGTGTCCGACCGGCCACTTCGGGATGCGACGACGATAGGCGTTTCACCATCGTCCGCCTTGGCATGAATGTCCGCACCTTGTTCCAGAAGTAGCGCTATACACTCAACCGGTCCGTTCAGCGCAGCATAGTGCAATGGTATCCACTGACTTGATGTCTTTGCATTCACCTTCGCCCCTCGTGCCAATAGCGCTTCGATAACCCCTTTGTCCCCGCCCATCGCGGCGCAATGCAGGGGCGTATATCCATATCGATTCGTTGCTTCTATTTCTGCGCCCCGATCAAGTAGCATTCCTGCTATTGCTTTTCGATCGCCCGATTCCGTGCTGGGCATGAGCGTGTCCTGAGCACTGTCCTTGGGCTCGCCCACGTATCCGTTCCTCATAAGAAACCCGACGTCTTTCCCTCCTTGCCCAACACAGTGCAAGGGAGTATCGCCACTTTCCGCTTTCGCCTTCGCATCTAGTCGTTTCTCAAGCAGGTACGCAACCATCTCTCGTCTGCCTTCTTGTGCGGCATAGTGAAGAAGGGAATACTGGTTCCGGTCCAGAGATTTGCTGTTCCCGCCCTTGTTCACCAGAATTTCCAACACCTCTTTGTGCCCCTTTAGGGCGGACCAGTGAAGTGCTGTATTTCCGTCCATAAATTCCGTTTCGTTAATATCTGTACCTTCGTCAATCAAGCGTGCGACTTCAGTCGCATTTCCTTGTCTTGCGGCCAGATGTAGAGGTGGAAGATTGTATAGGTCCCGGCCTGTCCTGTATTTAGGCGGATGCGCAAAGAATAGCACCGTCATCACGCCTACGATTCCAAGTACAACGTAGCTCGCAATTGCCCAACGTCTAGCATCCTTTGGGTTTGCCGGGTCTGTCTGTTTTTCTTGGGCCGGCTTCTTCAGGTCCTGGATGAGCGTTCGGATTCCGTAGACAGACAGCCCCAAACCAAACCCGGTCAACAACAACCCCATACATCGGGTTGACGACCCAATCATACGGCCCAGAAAGTCTAATCCTACCAGGGCAAATAGCACCCCAAGAAACAGGGCGACCCGTCGACCCCACATCTTCCGTCGGAGAAGCAGGGCACCCAGTCCCAAGGCAACACAAAGCGGGACTAATCTATAAGTGAATTCCCTGAGATCGACGCAAAACCGAACGAAATCATAGACGCGGGATCCAGTGAACAGGATTAGCAACACGTTGATGACCTTTTCCACGATTCCGTAGTGCGTAAGGTGGTAGAAGAAAGCTACGAATCCGATCACACTTAAAAGCCCACCGACATGCAGGGCAACAGAGCAAAATGCTCTCCCGGTTTCTGAAATCGGCAGAGAAGATGAGAGCGTTGTCTGCCAGAAGAAATGCAGAATCGACGCCACTATCAAGATCAACGTAGAGCTCGGTCCAGTAATATTCTTGCGAGACTTCATTTTGAATCATTTCCACTTTCATCAACCATGTAGCTCAAAGGTTGGGACCAGATCGGCAGTTCGATCGTCTCAACACCTGGCATTTCAACTCTCACGTGTGCCCAAACTGCAATCTGTACGTCCTTGAGCTTGTAGCTCGGAGCAGGGCTTCCACTGGAATAACCACTGTCCTTCCAAAGGCCCCATATCTTCGAGCGTACTCCGCGCCACGCAACCTGGTCGCCATGAATTTGGCCATCTACGGCATACTCCATATGCCAATTGAATGAGTGCTTCGCTCCTGGCTCCAGATCAATGGTTGTGTCGTCGGCACACAGCCAGCCACTGGGTCTTCGTGAGGCGCATTCGGCAATAAGTATAAGGGACACACAATATATCCTACAGCCACGCTCCGCCACCCGCACGGCGCCTTCTCCGCTCTATGCTGGCGGCTTTCTACCCCGGATTAATGCGGAGGCAGAACCTGCAAACAAAGGCTCAGGTCATGTTCTGGCAGCTACTGGCACGGATGGTCGCGCGCCAGTAATGGCGGAGAGGGCGGGATTCGAACCCGCGGTAGCGTTAACTACACGCGCTTTCCAAGCGCGCTCATTCGGCCACTCTGACACCTCTCCTAAACTCATAAAAGTTCTCACTAAACAACACATAAACAGCATACATAGCTTTCTCCGCCGCAGGCGGATCCGCCAGTCAGCCCCAGGCTGGCATGCGGCGGACAAGCGCGCTCATTCGGCCACTCTGACACCTCTCCTAAACACTAAATTGTCTCTACAGTATCTCGTATCCCAAGCAGTTGTCAGGAATTTCCTTCTCTGGGTATCCGACCGCCGCCTCGATGACACGACCCACGAAAATCCTTCCCGCACCGGACTTCAGGAATCTCTCTCTGGCGATGGCTTCCTTCCTGGTCTCATACTGCTCAAGATACCTCAATACCCACGGTACACCATGTGATGTGAACGCCACTCTTCCTTTGTTGTGCTGCTCAAGCCTATAGAGGGGCCTCTCAGAGAACCCAACATATCTCTTGTTCAGTTTCTCACTAAACAACACATAAACAGCATACATAGCTTTCTCCGCCGCAGGCGGATCCGCCAGTCAGCCCCAGGCTGGCGTGCGGCGGACAAGCGCGCTCATTCGGCCACTCTGACACCTCTCCAAAACAAATTGCTCATCCCGTCACGCGGGATGGCTACCACCCTTCCCTGCTTCGCCAAGGCCAGGGAGGAGAAGCACCCGTTCGTAATTGAACCCGCGACACTTTTCCTCGAGGAGGGGCAAGCGGCAGAATACTCCATCTTAGCTCGGGAATGCCAGCTTTTTTCGGGCCGACACAAAGAGGATCAAGAACCGAGCGCCACTATTCCGGGCTTATTGTGGTTTACCCAGGATCACGTCATTGAATCATTACGAAGCAAATCATTTCTCGCCAGCTATAGCTTCAGCGATGTTGAGGCCATGATCTTTGATCCGCCGATATGCATTCAATATGTCAGTGAACACCAAACTCGCGAGCGGTGTCGCTTGCTTTGTTCCCACACGAATCAGATGGTTATCACGGAATGACTTCATCTCATGAGTTATGGCATCGCCATGGATACGCGCCTTGCTCAATACTTCAGGCCGCTTCTCCCTGGCCCCATCGTTCACAAGTTCAACATAGGCTTGCACTTTGTCATGAAGCATTGCGATTTCGGCTCTCGCTTCTTTGGAGAACTGAATACCGGATTTCTGTTTCTTGAGGTAGAGCTTAAGGATCGCAGCGATGTAGTCACTTATCGACTCATACTCGTCTGCCATCCGAAGCTGCATCCTTGCCGCTTCCACCACATCTCGTGCAACGTTGCCGGAAAGTATGTGACCCAAGAACTCGGTGACCTCTTTTTGCACGACGTCCAGAACCTCTTCCCTGTGAAATGTCTTCGCCACCTTTTCTTCGTCTATCTCCTCTGACGCAAGTATCTCTTTGAGCCATGAGAGCATCTTCTGGACATGTTCTCCCATCTTGAGGAGTTCGACGTGAGACTCTTGAATCCCCATTGCCCCTGAGTCCACCAGGCGTATGTCTAAATAGGTCAAGTGCGGCACTTCTTTCGCAGCTTTGTCGGGTACAATCCTCGTTACAAAACGTGCAAGAAGCGGAAGGAATGGGAGAAAGAAAAGGACATTGGCTATGTTGAAACCTGAATGCACGATGGCTATACCGAATTTCACGGAAGGAAATGTTTCAACGCCATTGTTCATTACCATGATTCCGGGATCCTTCCCTATCAGGTGCGTGATCAGGTCAAGATAAAATGGAAATACGGCCGTGATCCACAGGACCCCAAGAACGTTGAATATGATGTGTGAATATGCTGCACGCCTTGCATTTGTGGGCCTGCCAAGGGATGCAAGGAACGCTGTTACCGTCGTCCCAATGTTCTCCCCCATGACAAGCGCAGCGGCACTACGGAAATCAATGATTCCGTTCATTGCCAGGGTCATTGTGATTACTAAAGTGGCCGATGAAGATTGAACCAGACATGTAAGCAGACAACCGGCGAGCACACATTTCCAGACGCCGAGGTAGCTGTAGGCAGAGAACCTGGAAAACCACTCGATGAACATTGGCATGCTCCGCATTGGTTTCAGGCCTGATGACATCATCTCAAGGCCAAAGAAGATCATGCCAATACCCATAGCAGCCATGCCTGCAAACCGAAGCCGTTCATTCTTTGAGAATAGATGGAGCAAAGCGGCTACGCCGAGTATCGGCAACCCGTATTTCCCGATTTTCAGAACCAGTATCCAGCCGGTGATGGTGGTGCCAATATTGGCGCCCATGATTACGCCTATGGCCTGGGTCAATGTCATGAGCCCGGCACTCACAAAACCGACAACCATCACCGTCGTGACCGAGCTGGATTGAACAACTGTCGTAACGGCAGTCCCAACAGCGCAGGCCTTGAGCCGATTACCGGTAACTGCGGCTATCATCCTGCGCAGCTTGTTGCCAGCTATAGCCTGCATCCCCTCAGACATGTTCTTCATGCCCAGAAGAAAGATTCCCAGTCCGCCAATAACGCCAAATACCATTTGCAGTATCAGTTCATAATCAACAGGATTTTCTGCCATGTCTCTCGTCCCTTATTCTACGTAATACAGAGATCGTACTGCGCGAAAACAGATTGCCACCGTTCTGCCCGACATATCCGAGAAAGCCACCGAGAATCATCCCCAGGTTACCCATCAGTATGGCCATACAGACCATCTCGCCCTCGCATCGCATTGTCTCTGACTGTTGGCAACATCATGCCACTCGCCTGTTAGCGATGTGTGAGCGGAATGTTAGAATCATGTTAGCCCGGACATTTCACGAGAGATCTGCTGCAGGCTTGGATAGCACTGCTACTGTCGCAGTTCTTGCAAAACACGACATTGACAGCACTCTTCAATCCTTAGCGACGATAACTCATGAAATGTTCGGGTTAGACGCCATTTCGCAGCTATTATTCGCGAAGGCGATATGCTATTGTTAGGTTCCAATAAGCGTGTTGTGCAATCATGGCTAACGAACGCATACTAATTGTTGAAGATGAAGAGGATATCCTTGAGCTACTCAGGTATACCCTGGCGAAAGATGGCTATGAGCTGACCTGTGTCGCATCGGGCGAGGAAGCGATCGACAAAGCAAGGTTGCAGCATCCTGATCTCGTGGTTCTGGACTTAATGTTGCCCGGAGTGAATGGGCTTGAGGTCTGCAAATCCCTGCGTGGCGACGAGAACACCAGGAACATACCCATCGTAATGCTGACCGCCAAAAGCGAGGAATCTGACATCATTACCGGCCTTGAACTTGGGGCCGATGACTATATTACCAAGCCGTTTAGCCCGCGCATCCTCATTGCCCGGATACGTGCCGTCCTCCGTCGAAGAACTACCCCGATCCCAGACAACAATGACAAGATAGAATTCTCCGATCTCACAATCGATCCCTGCCGTCACGAAGTGTTGATCAATGGCAAGCGCGTAGAGCTGAGCGTCACCGAATTCAAGCTTCTGCATTTTCTTGCGCGTCGCCCCGGCTGGGTCTTTACGCGGGACCAAATAATAGATGCTGTCCATGGGGAAGATTACCCTGTCACAGATCGCTCTGTTGATGTCCAGATTGTGGGGTTGCGAAAGAAGCTGAAGCAAGCCGGCCAATATATTGAGACCGTGCGAGGTGTTGGATATTGTTTCCGGGAGCAGTCATGAAACATCGCGGATCTTCTTTCTGGCGTCTCTTTGCCAGTTACCTGCTTGTGATCCTGGTGTCTCTCGCGGCGATTACCTGGTATGCATCGCGCTCTGTTCAAAGACTATATCTTCGGCAGACCGCCGATGGCCTTGAAGCGAGGGCTCGTCTCGTAGGTGAACTTATCCAGGAGGAAGGAGCAACTCTTGATCCTTTGCGAATTGATGCGCTGTGCAAGACGCTCGACATCAAGACCGCGATGCGCGTAACCGTGATCCTTCCGTCCGGACAGGTAATAGGTGATTCTGCAAATGCCCCCTCAGCGATGGCGAGCCATGTCAGCCGCCCTGAGATCAAGGGGGCAACGAAAAACAGCGCGGGTGTAGCCACGCGATTCAGTCACACTCTGCAGATGAACATGATGTATGTGGCCGTTCCTCTGCACAAGGAGGGTGAGATCATTGCCATAGTGCGAACGTCCGTTTCCATTGCATCGACAGAAACCGTTCTCCGAAAAGCATATGTTGGAATTGCTGGATGCGGCGTCATCATCGCCATACTGGCGACAATCGCCACTCTCATCATATCTCACAGGATTACCAACCCATTCGATGAACTCCGCCGTCAATTCGTGGCCAACGTTTCACATGAACTCAGAACTCCGATCACATCAATCAAGGGTTTTCTCGAAACCCTACTCGATGGCGCTATGAATGAACCCGAAAATGCTCAACGTTTTCTTCGCATCGCAGCTAAGCAGTCTGACCGACTGAATGCCATAGTTGAAGATCTCCTTACGTTGTCGCGGCTCGAAGAAGAGACCGAGAACACCGGCATTCCACTTGAGACAGCATCGCTCTGCGCTGTGCTCCGGAATGGCATCCAGGTGTGCGAAACCAAAGCGCAGGCAAAGAATGTTCGCATTGAGCTACAGTGCGGAGAACATCTCATGGCGAGCATCAACCCGCCGCTCCTGGAACAGGCTATTGTTAATCTCGTTGATAACGCCATAAAATTTGGCCCTTCAGAGAGCACGGTGTGGGTTGAAGCTCGCCAGGAGAAGAAGGAAACAGTCATTCACGTCAGAGACAAGGGCAACGGAATAGAGGCCAAGCATTTGTCACGGTTATTTGAGCGTTTCTATCGCGTGGACAAGGCACGAAGCCGCTCACTTGGCGGGACAGGGCTTGGCCTTGCGATTACGAAGCATATCGTGCAACTCCATCGTGGCCGCGTCTACGTCGACAGCGCTCCCGGCGAAGGCAGTGTCTTCTCTATATACATCCCGCGAACATGATGCTGGGTCGGCGCCTGCTCATGTGCTTTGGGCAAGGGGAACAGAACCCAAGGCAGGAGATGGTAATTGCCATGACTTGACGCGTAAAGCCGGGCATTCCCCTGTTTTCTCGAGTTGGCATTTCCCCCCAAAAGAGGCACAATGCCAATTTGCGCTGCTGGCCCGAAATGGAACAACTGTTTGAGCCTGTCCGTACAGGCCAGCAGGATCACAAGCAACTATAGGAGTACCTGTTGAAAACTAAGCGAATCCCTGAATCTTCTCGCATGAAAACGGAGATCATAGTTTCCGGCCTCACATCGACTGCAAAGAACATCCCTATAGTTAACGTGGGCAACAACATCCCGAAAACATTCTCACGTGATACTGTGCGAAATACGCCGGGCTTCACCTGGTACGTGAGCGAACACTATGCACTCAAATCAGATTTTAGTGCGAAGGAATCAGAAGAGTTCCTGATCATGCTCGAGCTGGCATTCCCCCACTACGTCGCTCTCTTTGGTCGCCATATTCCCGGTCTCGACAAGAAACGCATGTGTGCTGTCTATGGCAAGAACAGAGACACGCTGCTCAGTGCGATGCTGTCCGATCACATGCATGGTGGCTACGGATACGGCGGCATCACGCAGGAAGGTTACTACTGTGCGTATCAATCGCCATCCAATCCCTGGCATTCAGGTTATATCCTTCTGCATGAATGCGTGCACCTTTACCAGCAATGCCTCGATCGCCACGGTAGCGCAGGGCCAGGGCCCTGGTACGTTGAAGGCATCGCGCAGACAATCTCATCATACGTTTACGATCCCAAGAGAAAGCAGCTGACTGTATCCGTGCGCGGCAAAGCATCAATGCAGAAACAGGAAACCATCGCCAAATGGTTTCAGGCTAACCGCAAGCGTAACGCAGAATATCTCTGCAAGACGAACTGGGGCGGCTACGGGCCAGCGCACTGTTTCACAGATTTTCTGAGATCAACGCCAGAAAAGCTTCAGAAGTTCAGGATTCTGCAAGCGGAAGCATTCAGGCAGTGGAACGAATACAACAAGATCGGCCCTGCAATGCTGAAACTCACCGAGAAACTCTACGGGCCATGGAAGAAGACAAACAGTGAGCTCAAAGCATTCTACGAGGCAGACAGAAATCACGGTGCGCAGATAAGCTGGGGCTGGAATCGCCACGGCGATTCCCTGTTCGCGTTCGGCGAGCCGCGCGGCAAGGCCCGCTTTTCAGAATACAGGTTGTCATTCGTTCCATCCCGTAAACCCGAGCCTGAACCGCTCATGATGCATTCACCCGTTGCGCCAATGCCCAAAACGGTCGGACCCATCGCATGTGGCGTGCCTGAGCCTTCCGTCGGTTGTGAGCTCGATTTCTCAAGGAGCAAGGGCAAAGGCAAGGCAGGTATGGGGCTCGGTTGCAGCGGCAAGAAGCATTACCGCGTGATGATCGAGGACGGCACCAAGCTGATCGTAGACGGTTCGGACGTTGGATCGCGCAAGAAAACGATCGCCCTGCCAGTGCGAATTACTAGCGCGTTCAAGAAGGACAGGTATCGGGCCGGCATGACACTCGCAATCAAGCAGCGCGCCCTGGAGATAGTCCTCAAGGTGGGTCGCACTTCGCTGTCGACATTCAAAACATCTGTCAGCGTGAATCCGAAACTCCGGAAACGCCTCGTCTCAAAGCAAGTGGCACTACTCAGCGTTAAGGGCAAGCACCTGATTACACCGTTTGTAGATGAATGCAGGCCTCAAGTGGACCTGCGCAAGCAAGCCAGTTCAGATCGTTGGCGTAACGCTGCCGATCCCTATCTTGACCTGGTCTACAAAGCCTGTTGGCATCTTGGTCGACAGGCGCCAAAACAACTTGTCGAGTTCAGGAACCGGATGCTTGAAGGGACTGAACAGGATTCCCGCGAGCAGAAGAATGTTGTCGCCGACTTCATAAACGCCGTGCCGGACGTTGTTAAGGCTATAAGAAAGAGCAAAGCTGCTTCTGGAAAGAAACAGCTCGCACTCACAAGCCTTGCAGGCGTGCAGTTTGCGGTCGTGATGAGCGATTCCAACAGGAAGGGCTGGACTGAACCTGCGGCAGTGATCATGCCCGGCGTTCTGGGTGATATGACCGGCACGGTCAAGTTCACCTGCGGCCCGAAGAGCGCCAGTACAACAAAACTCAAGAGCCAGGAATTCAAGCTCAAGCCAAACAAACATGTGCGTATTGATCGGTCGATCAGAATGCCAAAAGACGGCGAGTCATTCTTCGTGGCGGCCGAGGCAAAGATCAACTTCCACGGCGCGACGATCACACTGAAGGATCAGCAGATCGGCGATCGTGGCATCCGGGAATTTTGGATGATCGGTCCACTGACCAACGAAGCGGCCATAGTCCCCTCAAAGCAGAAAGGCAAGAAGAAGAGGAAAGGCCGCCCAAAGCTCGCCCACAGCAAGCACGAGATTGAAGAGAAGCCCATGGCTGTGAACAAGTATTACCGCGGCCTGGCCGGTGCTAACGTTAAGTGGGAGAAGATCTGTCGTGCCAATGTCATTCCTGTCGATGCAGTACACCTCGTCAATCTTTCCGAGATGTACGGTCAGGCGAACGGTACATTCGCTTACGCGATGGTGAACGTTAACTCGCCTCGCAACATGGACGCATATCTATCGATGGGTTCCAACGACGGGATCGTCGCATGGGTGAACGATGAACAAGTGCATGAGTCGCTGAAGGGACGTGACTGGGCGCTCGGCCAGGACAGGGCTCAGATCAAGCTGAAGAAGGGCAACAACAAGTTGTTTTTCAAGCTCGTTCACCGCGGTGCGCTCTGGTTCTTCTCGGCTGATATTCTTGATGAGAGTGGCCGCCCCATTTCCGGCATCACGACGAATCTCGATATACCGAAGAAGTAGGCAACAGGACCGAATAGATGCGACCCTGTCCTAATTCTCATTCCTGTGGATCAGCGCTGCCCGGGAATCTTGATGAAGCCGCTGAAGATATACATCAACAGGGCAATGCCTGCTGCCACGAGGAAGATCATCGTGTGACCATAGACCAGCCACACGATACCACCTATTGCCGCAATCACCATTGATACCGCATGATCGATACTTATCCCGAGCGACAGAGATGGGGCAACATGTTCCGGCTTGATCGCTATCTTTGAGATATATGTGGCGCGCGCCATGTTCATGCCGAACAGAAGCTGGTCACCAATATAGCACAGGTAAAGCAACCAGAGGGCGAGATTGGGCCGCCCAATCAAGTGCGATAACGCATACCCAATGCACACTGCGAACACGCAAACGGAATCGATCATCAACATTCTTCGCTCCCCGAATCGATCTATCAAGCGACCCAGCCAGGGCTGCAGGATTGCGCCCATCGCGGCGGAAACGATCCACAGTTGCGCCATGATGTATACCGGCTGATCAAAGACACGGATCAGAACCCACGGCCCGAACGTAAGAAAGATCTGCTTCCGCGCTCCGAACAATGCCGCAAGTACATAGAAAAGCCAGTACCGCTTCTTCACAATGTATTTCGGCCTGTTCAGGTGAGCGTCCGGCATCCGCATGACCAGGAAGACTCCGGCTGCGGCCAGCGCTGCTATCCCCCCTATCGTGAACATGAGTTTGTAGTTCAAAGCAGCTAGACGCATGACTATTGCGACTATCGAACATCCTATAATCCCAGATGCAAGCATAGTGCCATTCACCTGGCCCATCCTGCGTCCCTTTTGCCCCGGATCGGCAAGGCTCATGCCAATGGACGATCGGATGGGCATGATCATGTGCGACCCCGCGCTCCATACGACCATAAAGCACATCATCGCGCGGATATCCTCTCCCCAAAAAGCCATCCCCAGCATGCCGGCTCCCACTGCCAGGGCTGCCAGTACAGCAATAAACGTCTCCGGCACGAAGAAGAGAAGACCTGCAAAAAGAGCAACGAGAAGGCCCGGAAACTCACGCGGCACCTCTAGCCAGCCACGGGCATCAGGGCCCATATCGAATACGTCTTTCAGGAAATTGGCAAACACAACATTGAATATGCCACCCGCCATCCCCATCAGGAATACGGCAACAAGAAAGAGCTTGAGCTGCTTCTTCATTTGTTGATCGGCCTTCCGATCCTGGCGGAGAGCTGCTTCAGGGTATAACCCACGGGTACATATGTGTCGTCGGCAGGACATTGTGGATAGGCATCTTGCACCCAGTCCCATATCTTGACTCCATCACGCATCACTGGGTAGCGGGCTGGCCGTTTCACGGCCGCCGCTGCTGCTTCTTCAGCGGCACAGAAGGCATCAGATTCTTCTTCCTTCGATTTTTTCTTTGATCCAACTACAGCATGCAACGTCTCATGGTAGATTCGTTCGGCTAATTCCTCCGGCGCAGGCCACAACACTTGATCCTTGTGGCAGTAGACCGAGAGATATAAAACAGGATCACCACCGTATTCTTTGCGGTAGAGCGCTTCCTGTTCAAGGTTCGGACTGAATCTCAGCAGCCCCTTCGCCATCAGTGCAGTAGCGGCGGTGGTGAGCCTCGCGCCGCGCTCTGAAGCACCAAACTTGCTATTGCTCACCGATTTGAGCACTTCGCTGATCTTGCGGCCACCTATCCCTACCCATTCGCCAGACAGCTCTGGCGGTCGCCGGGAATTCCGGTACGATACCGCGCAACAGACCAGAAGGATCCCTGTTCCCAGCAATACACCCATCCGCCACAAGGGCGGCCTGGCAACAAATTTTACTGATCTCTCGGTCATGCCGTCAAGTGTCTGGCGACGAAAGACAACTGTCAAGTCCAGGGCTCAGAACAGATGTTTCGGGGGAATCAGGAGCAGGGAAGAATTGCATTTTCACGCCCAATATTGCCTTTCTCCACAAAACATGGGACTATTCGCGGCTCAGGAGTGATGGTTCTCAAAAAGAAGGAAATATTATGCCACTTACAGTCAATGGACATGAAATAACGGAGGAACAGATTCAGCAGGAAATGGGAGTCATGCGACAACGCTATCAAGCTTACATGGCACAACACCAGGCCCAGGCCAAGGATGATGAGCTCAAGGAATGGGTAAAGGAATCCCTGATTGAACGAGCGCTGATAGAGCAGGAAGCTGAAAGGACCATCAAGGACGTCCCTGCTGCCGACATTGATGCTGCTTACAAGGAAGCGCAATCACAGTTTGGAAAGCTGCCTGAAGAAGAAGCAAGATTGATTGTCACGCGACAACTCCGGACCCAACGCCTAGTCGACAGCATCCGTGACAAGATCAAGCAACCTTCCGACAAGGATGTATCTGATTTCTACAAGCAGAACGAACAGCATTTTGTCATGCCAGAGCAGGTACATGTCAGGCACATTGAAAAGAAGATACCAGCGCCGGATCAGAAAGACGCAATCTACGTCGAAGCACTCAACATCCATGAAGAACTGAAGAAAGGCGCTTCATTCGAAGATCTGTGCGATAAACATTCGGACTGTCCCAACAGCGATCTCGGCTATTTTGCCAAGGGCGCAATGGTCGAAGAGTTCGACGATGTCGTCTTCAACATGAAGCCCGGCGAAGTGAGCGATGTCTTCCTGACAGATTTCGGTTATCACATCGCCAAGGTTTATGACCGAAAAGACAATGCAACTGTCCCACTCGAAGAAGCAAAGGATCGCATCATCGAACAGCTGACAATGGAAGCTCAGACCACAGCACTGAACAGTTTCGTCGACGAATTAAAAGCGAAGGCAGCGATCGACAGGAGTTGATGGTTGCTCGTTCTCGCAACTGCCCTCAATACCTTCATGGCATGGATCTCCTATTGGGGAGATAGTTCCTACTGGAAGTATTTGGAAGCAGAGAAGCAGGCAAAGGGATTCACATACTGAGTCAGGCCACAATACCCATTGCCTGCATTGTGGATGCCGCAAGCTACCCTCCACCTGGGTGTGGCAAGAAAGCTCTGCCGACAATCAGATCACGAGTTGCTCTGGCTCAATGCGGGAGCGGCCGCGGATAGAGTAGTCCTCGATATCGACGATGAGGTCGCCCGGCAGCTGTAGATAATTATGCATCTGCATATTGCTGACGCGCCCCACCTCCTGCCTGTGAGTCGCAACGCGCCCGATAGCATCAGCCTTCATGATGCCACTGCCGCTTGCTCCTGAAACGAGCATAATGCCGTCATGGATCCAATCGACAACGGGCGTTCTATAAATCTCGTCATAACAGTAGGAACCTGCATCCATCGCCTTGATTGTAACTGCCTCAAAAGCGGGGAAGTATCCCTTAATAAAGGGATGGATATCATCGATGAAGTACTGTCTTTCCGGCGTAGTATCGAGACTTATCTCCCGCCCAACATCATCGGCAAGCGCAACATAGAAGCCGCCTTCCTTGCTCGCCTTCATGTATATGCCCTGCGGAAGGATGGTGAATGGAAGGCAGCCATCTTCATTGCCGAAAGCGGGCAACTCGAGCAGCGGTGCAAGGTCATTGCCTTCTACATAGAACCATTGTCGCTTCTTGGGACTGATCAAGCTGCCCTTCCCGAACTTATCGGTGAGTTCGCGCGACCAGGCGCCCGCAGCGATAATCGTCGTCTCGGCCTTGATTTCGGTGCCGTCGGCAAGTTTCACGCCGGCAGCTTGTTGCTGCTGCGTCGAAAACGGTTGACCCGGAATCTCGTCGCCTTCGTAACAGAGTGGCGTCACGGGACGTCGGACGAAATCTATCACCTCTTTACCAAGCAGTGTTTCACCGCCGGCCGCTCTAAACTTGTCGATATAGTACTGCGTGACGGCTATCGGATCCAACGCGTAACAGTTCCTACAGAGAAGGCCCGAATCAATTGGTGGGATGCCGTAGGCAAGTGATTCTTCGTCGTCGGGCGTCAGTCTCATGCAGCTGGCATATTCTGCCAGCTTGTCCGCCGAAAGCAGTTCGACATCGACACCCGCCCCGAGCAATCGGTTGATGGCTGGTTTATTTTTAGCCGTCTGATCACTGGTGAAGAGCCATAGATACATCATGCGGTTGAGCGCGATGGCTCCATCAGTTTCTTTGTCTATCTCTTTGAATGCAGCAATTGTTGATGCGGCAAGTGCAAAGGAAGGTTGCGAGGTAAAGGTGTCACGCACCATCGCCACGCTCTTACTGGTATTGCCCTGTGCCACCATTTCGCGATCGATCACAAGGATCTTCATGTCGGGATGCGCGTTCAGCATGTGGTAAGCGGTTGATGCGCCTAATATTCCTGCGCCAATGACGACCACGTCGTATTCTTTATTCATGCCAAATCCTGAATTCTAATAGCTACAGCGTATTCCCAAATCCGAATACCCAGAATAGCAGATGCATACTCGATCAGCACGCCCCATATTGGATATGTCCGGCCTGCTTCTCTCCATCCGGATATGAGTATTTGAGTGGTTATCGAAGAAAACGGCTCAACAGAGCCAGAACTTCTCGGTTGTGTTCCCGATCAGGCATCCTTTGAGGTTTCAGCGGGTCTTGAGCGCAAGGCGGCATCCGACGCGCTGTATATGTATACGCCAGGAGGATGCCAATCCCGCGCGCACAAGCGCCTCGGGCCGGACAGGGTGAGATCAGGCGCTTGGTTTTCAGTCCGATTCGTCATGCATTCTGGATCTGACACATCCAACAGCTAAGCCCTTTACAACCCCATGGAACAGTGCAAGACTCTCGGCAACGAGGTGCCAATGGAAACATGGATTGCCATACTGAAAACGTCGCTAACGCTCTTTGCAATCATCAACCCGATGAGCAGCATCCCGCTCTTTCTTCAACTTACGAACAACATGGATTCCGCGAAGCGGCAAAAAGCGTTCCGAACAGGCGTCGTAGTTTCTGCGCTCATTCTTGTCGCATTCATCTTCGCAGGAAAACACATACTCACTAATTTCTTTCAGATTGATGTCAACGATCTGGCCGCTGCCGGTGGACTGCTTCTTCTGCTTATTGCCATCGATCACCTTGTCTTTGGTTCTCTCGAAAGAAGCGTTCTCAAGGCAGATCAGCAGGATCCCAATCATATCGGCGCGGTCCCCATCGCCTGCCCGATCCTGGCGGGGCCAGGCGCAATGATGACAGTCCTGCTAACAACATCCCGTCACGGGCCCATGGTCGCACTGGCTTCGCTGGCCATTGTGATCGGTGCAACATGGTTGATTCTGCGCTTTATTGACAACATCTACAGAATTCTTGGAAAGACCGCCTGCACAGTCCTGTCAAAGGTCTTCTGCCTCTTCATAGCGGCAATTGGCATGCGCCTTCTCATGACCGCCCTGAAGCAGTACTTCGCCTGAAATGTCAGGCTTCATTGTTCAGGGTCAGATGCCAAACGCATGATCCATCCATTCAGACAGATCGGTCAGATTTCTGGCGAGCGGGCTTACCAAGCAACTCAACAACTGGCCTCATAGAGATGG
>JAUXFM010000174.1 GCA_030622955.1 Lentisphaerales bacterium | reverse complement strand
GTGAATTCACTGAGCGATACGTTGTCATCCATTTCTTCTAAATCAATCACTTCGTCTTTGAGCCGGATGAGCTGTTTCTCTCGATAGGTCAGCTCTTCCGCAACCAAAGCTTCGAGTTGATCGGGATCGAGAAGATTATCCGCGCCGCTGGCAGCAAGGTCTACCATAGCCATGCGCGCTTCGACACGTTCCTTGAGGTTGATGTACTTGTTAAGGTCGTCAGTAGGCCAGAAGTTAACGAGCTGAATCTGCTTATTGGTACTGCCAAGTCGGTCTATTCGACCGAAGCGCTGGATGATCCTGACAGGATTCCAGTGGATGTCATAATTGATCAAATAATCGCAATCTTGCAGGTTCTGGCCCTCTGAAATGCAGTCGGTTGCTATCAGGATATCGATTTCTTCATCCTGCGGCATGTTCGTCATCTTCTCGCGGAGCTTAGAGTGGGGCGAGAAGTTGGTCAGGATCGACAAGAAATCAGTCTGGCGGGCATAGCCTGACAGATTAAAGGTCGTGCGATTGTCACCGGTGCCAGTCACCAGTGCGCAGTGCAGTCCCAATTCCTCAGTGACCCAGTCCTTCAGGTTTGTGTAGATGTACTGCGCGGTGTCGGAAAAGGCGGTGAAGACCAACACTTTTCGATTGTTGTCATTAAGTGGCTGGTTGATTTTGTCTTGGATGAGACGTTTCAACTCCTGGAGTTTGGCATCCCGATCTGGGGTAACGGCAGCAGCCTTCTCGTGGATGGCAATCAACTGTGTGCGGTCTTTCTTGAGATCTGTTTTCCATTCCTGCCGTTTGATGTGCTCCAATTTGATTGGAAGCTTCTTGCCTACGGTAAGCCTTTCAAGAAAGTCTTGGATTTCTTCGTCCTCGCTAGCCTCTTCAAGATCAAGCTCTGGATTCATGTACATCTCGCTGTTATCGTCGAAATGCTGAATCTTCTGCAACAGGTCGTCGATCTTCTTGATCGTGCGGTCTATCGAGACCTCGAAACTGTGCACGGAACTTTCAAGGCGTTTCAGATAGTTCGTTCGCATCATGCCAATCAGATAGGACTCACGTTTCTTCTGATCATTGAAGAGCACCATCTGATCACCCTCTTTGAGGTAGGTGTTCACATGGGATTCTTCCAGATAGGCAGTTGGATTAAAAATGGTCAGCTTGTATTCAGAGATTGCGGCATGCAGGTCATCGTATGACGGGAAGTATCCCTTGATGTCGGTGGCGGGATGCAAAGCTATTGGTTTGAGCCTCTCGGGGAATTTGCCCATCTCCTTGGTTCCGTAGTAGCTGATAATGTGTCGGCGAGACCGTGCAATCGTGAGTTCATCAAGCAACTTGAAGAACGTCGAATCCAAAGCGTCAAGCAAGCGGCTGACCTTGCGTTCCGGGTTTCTCTTTGGGTCCGCCCATTGCGTGAAGTGGGTCTGCGCATTCTTCATCGCCTGGGCAATGCTGAATATATCAAGCGACTCGTGAAATGCGGCATCCTCATCTTGTGTAATCAACAGGAATTGATTGCGAAGATCTTTGAGGCTGTTATTCACTGGCGTTGCGGAAAGCAACAGCACCTTGGTATCCACGCCCTTCTTGAGAACCTGATCCATCAGGAATTCGTAGCGAGTGATCTTTTGAGTGCCATCCTCCCCCTGCTTGCCTCGAGCGTTGTTGCGGAAATTGTGAGACTCATCAATCACCACGAGGTCATAGTTACTCCAGTTGTGGGTCGCTAGATTGATATCCCCAGACGCACCATTCTCACGCCCCAGATCGGTATGAGCCAACACGTTGAAACGCAGTTTATCCTTCTCCAGAGGATTGCGAGTATCATTCATCGCCCTGAATACTCGCCAGTTGTCTTCGAGTTTTTTCGGGCAAAGCACCAACACGTTTTGATTCAGCAGCTCAAAATATTTTATAACTGCCAGTGCTTCGAACGTTTTACCCAAGCCGACACTGTCTGCAATGATGCAGCCGTTGTGTTTCAGGATTTTGTTAATCGCGCCCTTTACCCCGTCTTTCTGGAATTCATAGAGCATGCCCCATACGCCCGTCTCATAGAAGCCGGTCTTCTCATCGAGAAGCCCGCCTTTCTCCGCCTCATCCAGATAGTCTTCAAAGATATGGAAGAGCGTTTTAAAATAGATAAACTCGGGGGCGTGGTTTTGATATAGCTGAGAAAGGTAATTCAAAACCTTTTCTTTGACGTCTTCAACCAGATCCTTATCGTTCCAGATCTCATCAAACCAGTTTTTTAGATCAGTCAAATCCCTCTTATCGTTAACTTCCAGGTTCAACTCAACGTTATTGCCGGAGGCCCCGAGCCCCAAACCACTAACGGTGAAATTTGAACTGCCGATGATAGCTTCCGATACCCCTGCGTTCTCCATGTGGTACATTTTGCCATGGAGAAAGCCCGGTTTAATGACCGAGCGAATCTCAGTCTTTTCTTCCATCCAGGCAGAACATTCCCTGGCCACTCGTTTCTGTTCAAGGCAGTTTGCCAGCGAAAGGGCATCATCCTCGATCCGAAATGCCTTCTTTTCTGTCCTGTCAGGGTCAAGAAATTGTATGCCTTTCGGATCTCCATACAGAAAGCGGAGATGCTTGATACCATCGAGTTCCGTTTTCAAGGATTCATAGGCATAGATCGTGAAGTAGGCGGATACGAAGGAGAGGTCCGCATTGGTGCGGATCTTGTCGCGCAGGAAGCTGCCGATTTCGCCCCTGTTGTGATTGTCCCAGATGCCTGAGATCCTTTCTACGTCTGTCACTTCGTATACCTTACTCTCAATGCCCGGTCCGGCAGCCTACGACTTGCTGCCGGCCTTGCCGGTGCGAACCCAGTCGTCTACTTCATCCCTTTTGAACTTCCAGAGTCTTCCGACCTTGTGTGCCGGCATGCTCTTGCTGTTTATCCATGGATAAACCGTCTCGCGTCTGATTCCAAGATGCGCGGCTATCTCATCCACGGACAGCCACCGGTCCTCGTCACTTCGTGACTGCGCCGGTACATATCCGATATCTTCCACATTCATTGGCACTTCCTCTGTTTCCAGCATCAATCCTTCAACTGGAAGGGTTGTATCCTAGTTCACCGCAAGAAACAAGGCCGGAATGGGAAGCACTCTCCGGCGTGTACAGGGGCAACGGGGATTCCACGGAGCCGCCTAGCGGCGACCTGTTCAGCGCCCCCAGCGGTGCCGGCAGACCATGTCTTGGTCAACCAAGGCCGAAAGGTCCGGTTTGGCGACGACCGTCCAGAGGTATGTGAGATCACCGTGATCCGGGTCTGTGCTCCCTCTCCCGCCACGAGGGGAGTCACAGCCAACAGCGCACACAGCACGATGAATGCTTGCATACTCCTCACAGGATGCCCCCCACTCTGAGCAGCATACCGCATTGCGGGCCGGCGCCCACACTGCCAAGTCGCCCACAAGCGTCTCCTCGCCTTGACGCACATCACGGCACAACCCTCTATTGGAGCAGCGCCGGGACGCACCGACAGACCACAGGACCCGGGATGATGGTGGTGGCACGGCCGAGAGTCGTACGATCCGGAGAGCGACGATGGCAACCGCTTGGGTGGAGACCTGATCCGCTATGATCCCGGATGAGGTACGGTGGATCTCCGAGTCGAAAGGCCCGGTGTCGGAGAATCCCATGTCGTCGGCGAGGGTGATGATGCTCGGGCGCGTACCGGCCATGCAGTCTTCCCTTGGTATCCGAGCCATTGGTTCCCACCCCCTACACGCCGTCCACGGCCTGCCCAGTAGCCAGGTCTCCGACAGGCTTCTAGGTGGCCCATCTCAACGCTGTGTTTGCGACCCGTCTCCGGTCTGCTTCGACCAGCGGTTTCTGGCCTTCTCCGCAAACGACGGCCGCGATTCTGCCTCACCGGCGAGGAGTCGTTCGAAGCCCGG
>JAUXFM010000010.1 GCA_030622955.1 Lentisphaerales bacterium | reverse complement strand
GCGCTTGGAGGCCGAACGCAGTGATCTCGAGGATCAGCTTGAACAAATCAAGTTTGAGGCTTGCCGGATTAAGGAGGAGACTTTGTCGGCCAATGTCATGGCAGAAAGCATCCAATCATTTGCCAGATTGCTGGAGAAAGGGACCAAAGAGGAAATACAAAACCTTCTCCCGCAAATCATCGATGTTATCGAATGGCACGAAGACCCGGATAAACCCGGCACAGGACATTACCGAATGGGGTATTTAGAACAACCCCGATTAAGCCTGCAAAAAAAGAACCCGACCGTACCAAGTGGTGACACTGGTACAGTCGGGAGTATTAACTGGCTCCGGCGGTAGGACTCGAACCTACGACTTGGTGGTTAACAGCCACCCGCTCTACCAACTGAGCTACGCCGGATCATCAGGATACGACTTCTTCTGAAAGAAGCATGCTGAAGGATACGAATGGCGTGAAAAAAGTCAAGGTGCATTTGCTCCAATTCAATTCGCGGTTTTCCGGCCGGCGGACCCGTTCATATGCCCATTTAAGCAATTTAAAATGCTTTCCACTGAAAAGAAAAGGGGACGTGGCTCCGGCTCAACCCGTTTGCGTTTTTCAGTCTTGAAATGCTTCCTCTGCGCGCCTAGCATTGCGCATCAAGAATGGTGAACGAAAGATTGAGGCAATATGAGGGTAATCGGAAAAGCAATTTCCTGTCAGTTGACTCATGCTCATGCTGATGACTATCTGAGGATATTATAGAAGATGACGAAGCACTTGATAGTGATAGTGATGCTGGCAAGCTTCTGCGGTTGTGCGACCTGGCAGAAGAGCACAACGAAGGTCGAACCGAAAACCCCGCCTGCCAATACCGGGAATACGCCAACACAGCGCACCCCGTTACGGCCGGGTGACATGGCGCCCAAATGGGCCGCGCTCGACACCAATCCCAGCTCAGCCACGTACAAGAAGACGTTGGCGATGGAGGATTTTCGAAGGACGGCTTCCGTCTGGGTTATTACCTTCGATTGCAGTTGCTGAGGCCGCATTCTTATGGATGGCCAGGTTGGTCACTTCCAAAGGATGATCAAGGAGTTGAACGAAGAAAAAGAAACGGTTAAACTCGTATTCGTAGATTGGTCATCTGCGCATCAACAGAAGAACAGCGGTAAGCCTGTGCGGGAAGCATGCGATTTTCCCGTGTTGCAATCGCCGTTCTGGAGCGAGCCCGACAGCCTGCAGAATACCTGGCTCAAGGCACTCCGTGAAGTCAGAGGTGATGAAGTCAAACAGCCCAAATCCTTTGCTTGGTCCGACATGCTGTTTGCGTTAGACAGTAGCGGCAAAGTCACGGGTGTTTTTGAATTCAAGCCGCCGCATTCGAGGAAACGCTCACTCGGCGACCCTGAGACCTACAAACAGGTGAAAGAACTGATCGTTAAGGCGGCAAATTCTGAGTAGGAATGCATGGCTGAGTTTGTTGATGTATCTGACCAGATGCTTACGGATGAAATGCAGCGTCTGAAATTAGAGGCCGCTATTAGAGAGGTAGCGTGGATCAGGATGATTCCCGCATCATATCGTGAAACTCGAGAGCTTTCTTTACCTTCTCAAGAAATTCCTCGGTCTTGAACGGCTTTTTCACATAGTCAAATGCACCGAGTTCCAATGCCCTGATAGCCGTGTCTACCTGCCCATAGGCCGTGAGCATGATGACAGACATGTTCGGGCAACTTTCATGCGCCATTTCGAGCAATTCCATGCCGTTTATGCCATCCATGCGGATGTCAGAGATCATCAGGTCGAATTCGTCAGCGAGGAGTATATCGCGGCCAGCTTCACCGCCATCGGCAGTTGCGACTTCATAGCCCTCGCTTTCGAGTAATGCAGTCATAATACTGACAATGCTGGGCTCATCATCGACAACAAGTATTCTCGCCACGTAAATCCCTCCCTTGGAATGCGAGCATGATACAGGAGGGTGGGGGAGGGTTCAAGATCTTCCGCCAGGCGGCTCTGCCTGTGGCAGACAAGGCTCACCGTGCAAAAAAACAGCGTTAAAGGGGTCTTTCAGCAGCAATGCCTCATTGCTGAGCGCCGACTTTGCGGCCAATCGATCTGTACCTTCTCCAAACGAATTCAGTGTAAAAGAAGCAATTTCACGAAGCGCGTCAGTTCAAGTCAATATAGAGGCATCTTTTCACAACTTTGCCGGACAGCAATGATTGGTCTTTTGTCTCTTGAACGCGACACAATGAGAGTTCTTGATTGACGATATGATTGACGATATGATCAAGAATATGTAACATTTCCACCTGTTTATCGTGAATCTAGACAAGTCTCAATGTCTTGCCAAAGTGATAGAAGAGTAGGTGCATGAATCGGACGTGAGCGAAGCGGAGTACTTGGCCGAGCGTGGTGCAAGAAGAACCTGTTAATTGCAGAATAAAGGAGATGATCATGGATTATGTGAATAAAAGAATATGGGTTGGTGTTTTGTGCATGATGCTCGGCTTGGTCATAACGGCTAATGGAGTGCAGGTGAAAATCACTTGTTCGAAATCAGGATTGGTCAACGGCCAAAAACTGTATGCGTTGCATTATCCTACGAAAATTGTGCCAAAAGCCAGCGAAGTGGTATTGAAAAATTCCAAGAAATCTCGGTTTGTTTTCCAAAACGACTCCTGTACTGTGGATGTGGCTCCTGGAACGTATCAGTTTGTTGTAATTTTCAAAAAGTCGGAAGACACAGTCGTAGCGCTGACCACGGGCAAGCAGAAGATCGCCGCAAACAAAACCCTGAAGCTTGAGGCTCAGATCGCCAAGCCGGTTAAATTGCTGTTCAAGAATAAAGCCATTCCCATCGTGAAGTGCCAGTTCCGTGTGCCCGGCACGATGGCGATCAGTGAAGTTAAAAGCAGATCCCCTAAGGCGATTCTGAGTCCGGGACAGAAAATGAGGGCGCGGATCATAGGAAAGATGGAAGGCAGGGTGCCGATTCATGCGGCGGTATGGATGGATGTAGATGCCCTCAACCCTAATGTTGAAATATCCTCAGGATGGCATTCGGTATGCAAGTTCAAACACTTGGGATCTGTTGGCCAGGCTAGGAATGCCGAAGCGACATTTTTCATGCCGGAAGCGCGTAGGAACGCGAAGAATTACGAGAAGTGCTATAATGGCGAGAATAAAGATGACCTGTTGACGGTGCCCATGAATGCGAAGACGGTCTTTATTACTAATCGTAAGTTTGTGGAAATGTGGTATACTTATACGACTAGTGCGGGAGAATATCTTTCCTTCGTTCGTCAACCATATCTGCTTACCCCGAAGCATACTTTTGAGTGGGGTGGAGCTTTGAAATTGACCGCGCACGCACGTTTTATGATGACATGGGTAAAGGGGTATTGTGCTCTTACCTGGGGAACACATCTTCTTAACGCGAAAGGCCACAGGGTAAATACTCCATGGTCTGCTCCTGGACAGCCCGGAGATTCAAACTTTCCAAAACCAGCAGCAATCGCGTGGAAAGAAAAGCTTATGCGTAGCGACGGTAAACCTCTTGTCATGGGGAAACTATCCAAAAAGGGCGGAGGAGAACGTACGGATTCTGATGCTTTCAAGCTGGAGGAGTATCTTAAAGGGGGCAGAATTCCAGGATTAAAGTTTGCAGGAAAAGGTGGCATTAAAGGAGTAAATGCCGATTGCAGTGATCTCTTCAAAATAGAGGTGTCATATAAACTGAACGGCAAGAAGGTCAAAAAAGTTGTCTATTGCGATCCCTGGGTTCGATACAAGTCAACGCATAATGATTTCGAGGCGCCCCTTGGCATGAACGCGCACGCGATGGCCTGGTCGGATCGGATTGAACGAACATGGTACTATGGAAGTGCATATCCGAAGCGAAAGAAACTAAACGCTATTACCACGCGTTGGACCGGTTGTCGCTACCAGGGCTATTCCGTAGGGGGAAATCACAATCATGTGCAACTGGGGATGACGACGTTCAGGCGCCGATCTTCAATTTATGGCAGTGATTGGGGCCCAGCCCATGAGTATATGCATTCATGGGGGTACCCGCACGGTAACGCGCATAATACACAAATCCGTCGTGTAAGAGGGTATTACCGGGATCATCATATTTACATTGCCGATCATCCCGAATACGAGCCGCAACCGATGACAATTCTGAAAGCAGGCAAGAAGATGACGATTGAACAGCTTGTCAAGGATCTGTAAAGGTGATCAAGAGCATGCCTTGCACGCGGAGCTATGTATCCCCGAATCGTGCATGTTCTCGAGAATTGTGGTGGTAAGGTTCGTGTGCGCATCATAACCAAATAAGGAAATAATGCGCAGAAGAAGGCGCTCCTTGTTGGAAACAACTAAGGAGAGGAGCAAACAAAATGAGGGCTATATTCATAACCTTCTTGCTGTGCCTGACGGTTTGTACATTGAGCGTCGGACGCCCTGTAGAGGAGCTTGGGCCGAAGCCGGGCGAAATATGGCGTGCGATTGTGTTTGCACCACAGGGGAACCAGGAATCGCCTAACAACTTCCTCCCGGATTTCAAGCGGCTTGTCGAGGAAGCGTTCGCTCCTATGGGAATCAACATCGTCATCTTTGACATGCACTGGAATAACTTTCGGTTTACCTGTCGGCCAGAACTAAAGAAACTCGAATTGCCTGAGGGGCGTAGATTCACAGCTAAGGACGCCCGTCAAATGTCCAAAATCTGCAAATCGAATGGTATCCGCGTGATCGTCGGATTGAATTTCCTCAGTCATCAGGACCATGGTCAGCTCCTGAAGGCGTTCCCAGAATACAACTGGCCTGGTACCAAGCAACTGTGGGATCCGTTCAATCCGGAGGTAAACAAGGTTGCATTTGCGATGGCCGATGAGTTGATCGATGCTTTTCAAGCAGATGGTTTTCATGCGGGCATGGATGAGGCACGGGATTTTAACCTCAAAACGCACCCAAAAGCAAAGGGATGGACTCCATCCAAACTGTTTGCAAAGTGTGTTACGGAGTACCATGAACACTTGGTCAAAAAGCGCGGGGTGGAAATGCTTATATGGGCCGACATGCTGGAGGATAGGCACCACACGGACACCGCCAAGGCTCTAAACTTGATCCCGAAGGATGTCATCTTGTGTCATTGGAAATATTACAAGCCCCAAAAGAACTATCCCTTGCTAAAGAAATTCGTCAACAATAACTTCAGGGTGCTGTTATGCCCTTGGAAGAATGTGAAGGCGACACGTTCAGTGGCCAAGGCTGTTGTTGGGCTTGATGATCCAAAGATGTTGGGCGTGCTCTACACAACATGGTGCGGCAAGATTGGATCGGATCTTCGGCCGGCATTGTTGCAAAAGGGCGATCAATCGAAACTGGACGAGACGGCCCGGGGCATTGCCGCAAGCATGAGAGCCACACTCCCGATGCTGCGGGCGACTACACGGAAGGTCGAAGGCAAGTAGCCACTGTCGCGTGGAGCGGTACTCCACAGACCTTGTCCTGTCCCTTTTTAAACGAGGTCCATCGGTAGGCTCCGATTCGGCCCAGGCCCAAGACTTTAGGCATAGCTGGCCACGGATTTGCTACAGTGCTTGTTGCGACTGGGGAGGCAGCTTGTCGATCAAGTCCGCTCATGACTCGTTCATCCCTGAATTCTTGTCAGTTGTCCATACTTCGGAACAGTTGAGGTCCTCAGGCGAGCCGCTGGCGCATCCGGGGCATTTCTGACTACAGGGCGAAGACATCCTTGTGACGCGGCCTTTTCTCTTGAGCACCTCGAGCATGCCCGTGACAGCGTCGATCGTACTGTCCAGGTTGATCGCGATATCACGCGTGGCCATCGGGCCTCGTTCTTTCAGGAGTTTTTCAATGTTGCGCAACATATTGCTTCACTCTGATCTGGCGCGCCGTTTCCTTGTTGAGCATGTAGCGGGATTCGTTGAGCGCAACAACCATGCTGGGATTCTCAATGTTGTTCTTGATCACCCGCACCGTCGCGCCGGGAAACAGACCCATCTCCATGCTCTGCTTGTCCAGGTTCTCGAGGATCCGGTACTGTTCGTCTTCACGACATTCACTTAGAGGTCGGGCACGACCTCTACGCATGCCCTTGCGCCGGCATCTGCCACGACCATTGCCAGAACAACAACCATCCCTCATGATTCAATCTCCGATCCGCGTGCCCTCATCTTCAACCCGGCACAGGTTGCGAGGATTACGCCAATCGAGACCACAAGCCAGATCATGGAACTGCCCGGATGTTCAAAGAAAGTCGCAAGCTGATAGAAGAGGGTGGCCGTCACCCAGGCCAGGCCAGTCAAATACGAAACACTGAAGATCGTCCATTTCATATTCGTCTCTCTATAGATCGCTGCGATGGCGGCAACACAGGGTGCATATATCAGAATAAAAAGAAGATAGGCAATTGCGGCAGGCTTCCCTCCAAAGCACTTCATCATGCCTGGATGCGCAGATGCTGCCCGCGCTTCTTCGGCTGCAGCCTTTACACCCACAGGGTCTGCCAGGCTACCCCAGAACCCCTGGAACCCTTCGGGGATCGCTGCAAAAGATTCTCTTATCCCTCTCCAGAAATCGAACGTTTCCTCTTCCACCACACCGATGCCTTGTTCCGCTTCGCTCTTCTCCATCTCGGTATAAAGGCTGTCGAGCGTACCACGTACCGCTTCCTTTGCGAAAATACCTGCGAAAATACCCACGGCGGCCGGCCAGTTCTCCCGTGAAACGCCCATGGGTCTGAATACCGGAGAGATTTTCTTTCCCGCATAGCTCAATACGGAATCCTCAGAATCCTGGTTGTTCCATGATCCATCCGTACCAAGTGAATTCATGATGTTGAGTACGACCACCACGATCATGATGACCTTGCCAGCACGTAACACGAAGGATTTCAAGCGGTTCCAAGTATGATGCATGATGCCCCTGAACGTAGGAACATGATAGGGAGGTAGCTCCATTACAAACGTAGATACATCACCCTTCAACACTGTGCGCTTCAACAGCAACCCTGTCAGAATAGCGAGCATGATTCCAGTCATGTACATCCCAAAGATCAACATGCCCCCATGTTGCGGGAAGAATGCCGCGGCAAAAATGGCGTAGACCGGTAGCCGCGCTCCACAGGATATGAATGGATTGATCAGTACCGTCAGGATTCGATCTCGCTCGTTCTCCAGCGTCCGCGTAGCCATGATTGCAGGAACATTGCAGCCAAGTCCGGTAAGCATGGGAACAAAAGCCTTGCCCGGCAAACCGATTATCCGTAACAACTTGTCCATGACGAATGCCGCGCGCGCCATGTAGCCGGAATCCTCGAGCAGTGCTAGGCAGAAGAAGATCATAAAGATCGGTGGGATGAATGTTGCGACTGTCTGGATCCCGCCACCAAGCCCATCCGCAAGAAATGCCACAACCACCCCGGGCCAGCCCCAGCCGGTGAAAAGCTGCCTAGCGCCATCCACAAAGATCGTGCCAGATAGCCCGTCGAAGAAATCGATGAAGGGGCCGCCCACATTGAACGTCAAGACGAACATAAGGAACATAGCAACCAGGAAGATAGGAATCCCGGCGATTCTATTCAGGACGACTTTGTCGATCCGGTCGGAAACAGTGCGGCGCAACTGATCCTCGCGCCGCATCACATCACGGACCAATCCATGGATGAAACCGTACCGTCCATCCGCTATGACGATATCTATATCATCGCCGACGTGTTTCTCAATGCGATCGATCTCGCGCTCCACGATATTGTCAAGCTGATCCGAGGACATCGAAACGGCAAGTTCATCCTGCTCGAGAAGCTTGATGGCAAACCATCGAGCATCCACCCCATTCTTCTCTGCGAGGGTGTCACTCTTGCGAGAAATCAGATCAATCGCTTCTTCCACTTCCTCGTCATACATGACCCCTGTTCCTGACAGGCGGGGATCGGACGCGGCTACCTCTATATGCCGCTTCAGATGCTCGATGCCTTCGCGCTTACTTGCGATCACGGGGACTACGGGGCAGCCGAGATGGTTTTCAAGATGCTCAAGTTCTATACGTATGCGGCGCTGTTTCGCCAGATCCATCATGTTCAGAGCGACAACAACGGGGATCTTCATTTCAAGGAGATGGGTTGTGAGGTAGAGGTTCCGCTCGAGATTTGTAGCATCGATGATGTTGATTACCAAATCCGGCTTCTCCTTGAGGATGTATTCCCTGGAGATGCGCTCATCAAGTGAGAATGCGGAGAAGGAATAGATGCCCGGTAGATCAATTACGGAGATCTCGGTGTCCTCGTATTGATAGGACCCCTCGATGCGCTCGACGGTTACACCCGGCCAGTTACCGACACGTTGTTTCGCTCCCGTAAGAGCATTGAACAGGGTGGTCTTGCCACAATTTGGATTGCCCGCGAGAGCTATGGTGATTTTTTTCACGTTGTTTAACCTAGAAGCTCAACGTCAAGAGCATCCGCTTCTGCCTCTCTCAAGGTAAGATTGAATCCGGTAAGGCGTATCTCAATAGGGTCGCCAAGTGGCGCTTTTCTGACCACTTCAAATTCTGTTCCCCTCACGAGACCCATCTGAAGAAGCTTCTGGCGATAGGCTCTGTCCCTTGAGGCATACCCGGCAACGCGGCATTTCGCTCCGATCTCCGCATCTTTCAGTTTCATAAGTTATGTTCCAAGGTTAGGCGCACCTGATATTTGTATCATAGAAAACATCTACTTGCGCGACATGGTTCGCTTCTTGAGAAATTCGCGCCACTTACCCCTGCAGTGGGATATGCCCTTCTGCTGGAAGAAATCATCCAGGAGCAGGAGCCTTTCAATAAGAGATGCTTCAGCTACATGCTCAATCCTGCAAGCTACGGCATCCGCTTCCACGCTCTTCATCTCCAGGACATCTACCATGAAACTGTGTAACGCGTCGTGTCGGTGCGCGAGCTTTTTGGCAATACGGGAGCCCCTGGCTGTAAGATGGATCTTCTGTTCGATCCTGCGCGCAATACCCATGTGAACGAGCCTGTCGATCGCCTCCGTAACAGATGGTTTCTTCACGTTCAGGCGCATGGCGATCTTTGCTGGATGTGCATGTCCATGTGCTTCCACCAGTTCGGCGATGGCCTCAACATAGTTCTGCTGCGGCAACGAAAGATTGGCTACTTCCTTTTCGAGCTTCATGGTCATGCGTGAAGGTTAGGCTCCCCTAACGTAATATGTCAACTCATGAATCCAGTTCTTTCCCGGTTCATATTCTCGAGAGCTGTCGATTTGACGCCAAGGATACTGCCGGCGGATTGTCATGGATAAGGTGCCAATTCCTACCCCCGGCGGTAGGAGTTTCACTCAGACGCCTAGGTGTTGGGCCAACTATTTGCTAGATAGAGCGCGCTTATGCGAGCCCTGTTTTGTGACTCATTATCTTGATCTAAGTGAATATGAATAGTGAATAGGTGCCCCCTGAAATGCTGAAATGACCGGCCATTAGCCAGTTCGAAACCCAGGGATCGATGCTCGATACTGTAGAGGGGGGCTCAGTATCCCTTGCATGGCCCTATGGCTGATCCAACTCTCCCGCACTCCAACCGCTTCTTCTGTCATCATGCTTATGATAACACCTCTTCACTTCTACGAGCTATCTATGGGAAACGAGATATGAGGTCTGCATGTTCGGCATTTGGGCGATTTCTATCATCGATCGAGAGCCGGATAGAGAATGTGCTTGCGCGATAAGGGCTGATAGCGCATCATTTTCATCAAATTCAGATGTCGGACAAGCGTAATCAAACCGCAGAAGGAGAAACGAATGAAGATAGGTAAAATAGTAGCTATGATGCTAACGGTCGCTTTTGTTGTCGCACTTGCCGTTGGCTGTGCAAAGAAGGAAGAAGATGCCGCATCGCCGGAGAAGGAAGCTGCCCCGGTAGAAGCGAAAACTGAGTAGATCGGCTCACTTCCTGTCACAGCATGTTGCTCGGAAGAATAACGTTGCTGTGTAATGGATGAAATCAAGCACCCGCGATCATGTTCACATGGTCGCGGGTGTTACTTTGTGACGACGAATCCGCCCTGCTCGGCCTTCTCAAAACGGGCGATCAGGTTCCCTCTTCAATTCGACAGAGCCCGGTTCATTCAACAGGTTGTTCGGCTTATTCATGCCGCGTAATCTAGTGCGGGAAATACGCGCCGGCAATCACACTCATTGGAAGAGGGTGTCGAATTTGACCTTCGTTTCCGTGCCGGCTTTTTGGTAATACTGCTTCGCAAGCGTCATGCGACCGGCACATTCCAGGTAAAAGGCAGCGACGCCATAGAGTCCTTTGTTGTCCGGTTCGGTGCGGCTCAATGCGGCCGCGATAATTGCGCGATCTGAAAGGGATAAGGTTGAGAACTTCATCTGCCTGCTTGCTGGCCCAACCCCGAGTGTTAATGTGCCGTTTTCGTCAGACCCTTTCAGCGTGTACTTCACACGACCCAAGGTGAGAGGACGTTTAGGCAGGGTTTGTTCGTTGGTGAGAACTGTGAGTTTTGCGATCAACTTCTTGTCGATAGCCGCTATGGCATTGCTCTTGGGCTTACGACGCGGGACAGGGGCTGGCCGAGGGATCCTGGAGGAGGACCCGGGTGAACGCATAGGCGCTTTCTTGGCCTTGGTGTAATCGGCCAACGACTTGCCATCGATTGTGACGGCCGCCATTTCATATTCAGGATGATCGGCGAGGAAGATGTGGTGGTTCTTGTAGTGATCCCGAACTATCTTGATGACGTCATTATGCCTGTTGCCATGAGAATAACCCCAGGAATGCATGAGTTCATGGGCCGGACCCCAGTCGGAGCCGTAGAAAGATCGCCGTCGCCTGAAGGTAGACATGCCAAGCTGGACTTTGCTGTGCTTGGAAAGGATGGAGTAGCCCTGCCATCGGCAGCCAGTCCACGTTACTGTAATTCTCGCAAGTTGGTACTTAGTGTCATCAAAGACTGTGCCGTAATTCCAGGTGCGCTCGAATCTATCCAGGCAAGAGAGGGCGAGGCCATTTAAAGCTTCGGGTGCATAGAAGTCTGCATGATCAATGGTGTAGTTGATCCATGGCGAGCAGGGGATCATTGTGTTTACCTGTTGCCCATAGAGTTTATATGAGACCTCAATCTTGAACTTGTCACTAACATCTGCATTAGCGCCTTTAAGACTCTTGAACAGTTCCGGGTACTGTGGTTCGACGATATACTCTTCAAGTTGGAAATCTGCGTCTGTGCGTTCGCCCTTGCCCGGTGAACCGAGCGTCAACGCCTTGTCGTCGCTGCGCTTCAGCTTCTGCTTCCAATCGATCTCGGCCGGCCCCCCTGTGCTGAGAGTGTCACCCGGTAGTCCAAAAGCGCGC
This sequence comes from Lentisphaerales bacterium, assembly GCA_030622955.1. Classification (GTDB taxonomy): domain Bacteria; phylum Verrucomicrobiota; class Kiritimatiellia; order JAUXFM01; family JAUXFM01; genus JAUXFM01. The sequence goes on along the minus strand of JAUXFM010000010.1, from coordinate 32,806 downwards.
TCCGGCGTATTCACCATATGTCCACGATCGTTGAGCAGGTTGGCGCCCCATACTATTGCACGGTGCCCGGATTCCCAGGTCATCATCACTCGCGCATGCGCAACGAGTCGCACCTCGCCACCCCATTCAAAAAGATGATTAGGGGAGAGCTGATAAGGCCTGCGGCAGAAGGAAACGAATTCACCCGAAGTGGTTGTGTAGCTGTACCACATGTCTACCAATTTGCGGTTAGTGATGAATACCGTCTTAGGGGTCATGGGGATCTCAAGAACGTCGTCTGTTGTTCCACCATAGAGTGCCTCGTAATTGCCACCAACATTTCTCCGTTCTTCGGGCATGAAGAAGTATGCTTTGGCATCGCGAGCTTTTTCTGTGTGGCCGAGCCATCGGAATTGGCAGGTGGCATGCCAGTCCTGGTTGACATCGACGGTGGGTTTGTTCCCCATCACGTCTTTCCATACGGCAACATAGACATCCCCCGTTTCACCGATCAAGCGAACCTTGAATGTCTTGCCGGGACTCATGATGGCTTTTGGCGATGAATCCTCCACTTCCACGATATGCATTGTCCCTGGCACGCGGAATGCGCAGCGCTTGACGGGAACCGGTCTGCCTTTGAGGACCATGCTGATTTTCTTCTCGCCCTGGGCCGCAAGCTTGAGGGATGCGCCACTGCCAGTAACCTGCGTCTTTCCGGTTGTGAGTGCGACGATCGAACTGTCCTTCTGAAAGAGGACATCGAAACGATATGTGCCTGGATTAACATCGACGCTGCAGGTGCCATTATCGAAGGTGGCGCTCTTGCCTTTCAAGTGGATCGCATCTCGCGCACGAGTAGGCACCTTCTCGGGATAATGGATAACGAACAACTGTTGTCCGTTAACGAGTCCCTGATCCGAACAGGTGATTTTGACGTTTGCCGCGAAGAGATTAGATGCGACCAGCAGGATTACGATCAGTGTTGTGAATGGCGCTCGCACGAGAGGGTGTCATCCTCCTTTCAAGCTGCCAATAGTAGCAAAGAAGCGCATCTTAAGAAATGCCAATGCGGGAAATGGTCGTGAAAATGTGGGAGATTGCCGTTCGTTGTTCTAACCGCAACGTTAGTGAACAATATCGACTATGAGAGGAAGGTGATCGGAACCTATGTGTGGGCCGGTATGGCGGTTGGTGATGATGAGTTCCGGCGAAACCAGGCAATGATCGATGGGAATTCGCACAGGCAAGCAGAACGTCGGCCACGTGCATTGTACACCCCAACCTTTCGCACTGTCCTTGAGCTGTGTTTCGCGTAACAACTTCTTGAAACAGAAAGACCATGGCGTCGCATTTAGATCGCCTAATAGGATAATAGGTGATTTGTACTGTTCCAAGAAGACGGGAATGTTTGCGAGCTGTTCGTTGCGGTATTCCGTGTAGCGTTTGTTTCGCGGTGGCAGAGCGTGAGTACCCAAAATGGCGAAAGGCTGACCTTCGATCTCGCACTCTGCGAAGACAGAAGGTACCAAATCATCGCCGACGAGGAAGATCGGGCAGGACGTCGTGAAAGAATGTTTGCTCATCAGCATGATGCCGAAATTATTCTCGCGCGGAGCTGCTTCCACATAAGGATAGACATTCGTCAATGGCTGGAGTTGCCGTAACCATTCTGCGTTGATTTCTTCAATTACCACGATGTCGGCATCGGCCTCCTTCAGGAACGTACGCACTTTCTCATACTGTTGGTTGGCCGTATTAACGTTCAACATGACGGCACGTAGCGATGGCGCGCCTTTCTCCGCGCTGGTTCTGCCGAAATGGAGAGGTGCAATAACGAGGAGATTGATCAGGGCGGCAACCCCGAACGTGATCGCGAGTCGCTTCCTGCGAAGAAGAGGCAATCCAATGGAAATCAACGTGAGGGCGACCAGGTACTGAACCCTGAAATGAGCAAGCAGGTCGAAGCGCCACCAGAACCGTCCAAGAAAACCGCCAAGCGTCGCAGCTGCAGTAACTACGCCGCCTGCTGTGAGCAACCCCGCAAAGGTTACGCGCAGCTTGAGGAACTGTTCTACCTTCAAATGTTGCACAGCTGGAGAATAGTGGAAGCGGAAGATGAAGTCGATCCAAAGTATGGGAAGCGCAATGGTAACCGCAGGTATAAGAAGAAGCGTTCCATCCCGAGGTTCGCCATTCTTTGTGATCTTAGCAAAGGACACAGAAAGGAAAGGGCCAAGGCCCGGGCCGCGGGCCACAGAGATCTAATCGTCTTCCTGCTGAGCGAATTGCAGGTTGTACATCTTGAAGTAGGCTCCTTCTTTTGCGATCAACTCGGCATGATTGCCCTCCTCAACGATACGACCATCTTTGAAGACGAGTATTCGGTCAGCGTTTTTGATCGTGGAAAGACGGTGTGCCACAACTATTGATGTCCTGTTCTTGAGCAACAATTCCGTCGCTTTTTGGATGAGCATCTCGCTCTTGGTGTCAACACTCGCAGTTGCTTCATCGAGCACGATTATTGCGCGATCATGCGCGAGTGCCCTTGCGAAGGCTAGCAATTGGCGCTGGCCCACCGAAAGGCCCGTACCACGCTCGGCAAGTACTTCATCCAGGCCATTTGGTAGTTGAGAAACGAATTCATCGGCGCCAACAGCCTTGATAGCGCTCCAGACATCCTCATCACTGATATCGGTTGATGAGAGTCTTACATTATCACGGACAGTTGATGAGAAGATGAAGACTTCCTGCATAACGATCCCTATATGTGCTCGCAGTTCGCTTTTCATAAAATCACGGACGTCAATGCCGCTTACCTGGACCTGGCCGCCGGTAACATCATAGAAGCGACTTATCAAGCTGGTCGTTGTAGTCTTACCGGATCCTGTATTGCCGACGAGTGCAAGTGTTTGGCCCGGCTTCACCTTGAAGGAAACATCTTTCAGGATCTCTCTCTTTCCATCGTAAGAAAATGTAACGCCCCTGAACTCTACGGAGCCTTTAAATGGTTGTGGGGCAACAGGCTTCACGGGATCCGGCATCTGATCGGGTTGATCAATAACCTGGAAGATACGTTCACCCGAAGCCATGGCCGATTGCATAAGGATGTATTTCTCGGCAATCCCGGTAATCGGCATGAACAACATGCGCAGAAGGGTCAGATAGAGATAGAATTCACCGAAGCTTAGATCCATGGCCGCGACGCGCGTTCCGCCCAGCCAGAGCAACAATGAAATGGGGATGCTGGTGAGGATGAGGGTCATTGAATTGAAGAGGGAATCGACCCTCAACACCTTGAGTCGGGCAAGGTAATTTGCATTGTTGATCGCGTGAAATTCATCGCCAAGTTGCTTTTCGCGATTGAACATCTTTACGATATGCACTCCGGAAAACGATTCATGCATGAAGGCGTTGGTCTTCGCGACCATTGTGCGCACGGCACGCCAGCAACGCCTGCTAATAGGCCTGAACAATGCTGACGCAACCACGAGAAGGGGCACGGGGATAAGCATGAAGAAGGTCAACTCAAGATTCATGGCGAAAAGAAGGACCAGGACGCCGACCATGATGAACATATCGCGGCAAACATAGATCAGAACACCGGAAAAAGCCTCGTTAATGACGTTGATGTCATTCGTTGCACGGGTGATAAGGCGACCGGCAGGGTTGCGATCGTAATAGCTGAGCGGTAATTCCTGCAGACGCTTGAAAACATCGCGTCGCAAATCGAACATGATGCCCTGGCCGACGTACTCCAAGAGAACCTGCTGGAGCATGGTCACAATTGCTCTCACGCCAAAGATCGCGAGAATGAACAGGGCCTGTTTTGCGAGGGAGTTCCTGTATTCGGTAAACTGATGGCCGGCGGTAGCGTCAAAGGTCTTGATGATGGTATCAATGGCATGTGCGATTATCTTTGGGGTCAGGAGCGTGAGCCCACTCAGTGCTATAAGGAGAAAGAGAGTAACCAGAACAGGTGTCGTATAGGGGCGCAGGTAGCGCATAAGCCTTTGGATATGTTTCATATCCACGGCTTTGCCGAGTACTTCTTCCTGGAAATCCTGTTGAGGTGAATGCTGCAAAGTTATGGTTCCTTCTCGATGTTCACTTCAAATTGCTGATGTTTGTAAACCTCAGTGTAGGCACCGTTCTTCCGTAAGAGCTCTTTTTCAGTGCCCTGCTCGATTATTGAGCCACGCTCGATCACGACGATTCGATCTGCCATGCGCGCTGCATTCACTCTGTTAGTGACCAGAATGACGGTGCGATTCTTCTTTTCACGTTCGATAGCCCGCAGGATGCCGGCTTCCGTCACCGTATCGACAGCAGAAAGCGGATCGTCAAGGATCAATATCTTCCTGTCGGCAAGGAATGCGCGGGCGAGCGAGGTGCGTTGACGTTGGCCGCCGGAAAGTGTGATGCCCCGTTCTCCAATGATGGTATCGAGTTTATCGGGCATGTCCATGATGTCATCGTAAACATGTGCGGATTCAGCGACGCGTTGGATCTCCTCATCACTGGGCCGGCTGCGAGCGAAGGAAATGTTCTCTCTGATGGAATTCGTGAAGAGAAAGGCTTCCTGTGGTGCTGTGCCGAACAATGCACGGAGTTCTCTTTTTGGAATATCGAGGATGTCTATGCCGCCAACTGATACTGTGCCGGGTGGTGGATCATAGAGACGCAGGAGCAAATTGATAATCGTACTCTTGCCGGATCCCGTCCGCCCCATGATTGCCACAGTTTCGCCCTTCTTCACTTTTAGGGAGAAATCTTTCACGGCGATATGCTTGTGCTCGGGATATGAAAAAGTAAGATCGTTGAATTCGATCATAGTATCAATATGTCCTGGCGATTCCTCTTGCCCGAAATCCGTCTTTTCGATGAGCACGTCCCAGATCCGCTTTATTGAGACTCTGCCTCGCTGGATCATGCGATATATAAATCCAATCGATTGCATGGGCATTCTGAGAGATCGAACATACATGGAGAGGGCGAGAAACCCGCCGATATGGAGCTGGCCCTGCATATATTCGATCCCGCCAAAGAACAATATGGCGACCAGCGATAGGGATGGCAGCAAGAACATGACGCCGTGAAACGCGCCGTCAATGAGCGCCATCTTCAGGTTCATCTTTTTGTAGTGCAGGTTCGATTTCCTGAATCTATCTTCTTCGCCGGCTTCTTGACAATAAGCTTTAACAACGCGCACGCCAGTGACGTTTTCTTCGGCTGTAACAGTCAGCGCGGCAAAAGATTCCTGGACTTGTGTGAATATCTTACGGATACGTGGCCCGATGGTAAGGAGGAGGATTGCCATAAAGGGCATTGGAAGGATTGCCAGCATTGTGACTCTCGGGTTGATCTGAGCCATGAAATAGATGGAACCGATCAGCATGACGAGCATATCGAGCGCGATAAGCAAGCCGAACCCTACAGCTCGTCTGACGGCATCAATATCGTTAGAGGATATAGCCATCAGGTCGCCAATTCGCCTTCTGCCGAAGAACTCGACCGGGAGTTGCATGATGTGTTCATAAAGGTCATCACGCATATTGCGTTCGATTTTTCGTGATGTGCCGAAAATCATGAAGCGCCAGGCGAAGCGTGCGGCGGCACGAATGCCTGTCAGGGCCAGATAGAGCATACCTGCCTGTAACAGGAATTGAGATGTAGCCATTTCCGCTTCCAGGTTGTTGACGGTGAATCGCACTACCATGGGAATCATCAACTGGATGCCGCTGGTGATGATCAGGAAGACAAACCCCGTAATGAGCCACCATTTATGCGGGAAGAAATAGTCTCTTATGCGGTGAGCTCTCATACAGAACAACAAAAATATCCCAGTAGCCTAGATGCGTCGAGCTTGAAGAAACAAAAAGAAATTGGAGGAGGTCGAATTTGCCGCCGCCAATAATCATCTATTAGAGCGGTTGAAGAAATACTGTAGCCTGAGGGGCGTTGCGAATTGTACATGATCAAGGAGGGCGAAGCAGGAATAGCAGGGCTGTTCCGATGCAGCCTGACACAGAGCATACGCAATGCAGTAGCCAAAACGGCTACAGTATTTGTGAAACTGCTCTAGCACAACCAAGCTGACATGAAAACATCGCATCGAGTAAATCGAACGGTGCCAGCTCTTGCATCAGGGCGCTTGTCTTTGCTATTTCCAATCGGTGGCGGCCATGATGTCGTAGGCCCACCGATCCCATTCGGGATCGACACCGATCCCGGGTAGGTCCGGATAATTCTTACCGATCAGACAGCCCTTAAAGGTGTCCAACATGCGATGCGTCTCGCATTCGATGAAGGCACGATTGCCGGTCGGCAACACTGTTTGAATATCGGTGGGCGCCCAGAGCGCCACCTTGCTTGCGCGAAACTTGTCTGCTAAAGCCGGCATGTCGTAGAGCGCTGGCTGATCGAATTGAAAGCAGTCAACACCGCAGTCGATCAGGTCGTCGATCAGCTCCCAATTCATTCCGCAGGAATGCATAAACACCTTCATTCCGTGTTCGTGCGCAATTCCCATGAGTCTTGTATATGTCTCCTTAAAGAACTCACGGAACATAGCCGGACTGAACAGGAGACCTTCCTGCGTTCCGAGATCCTCGCCAATCACTATGCCGTCGGCGCCAGTCTTCGCTGCACCGCGAATTTTATCCTCATAGACTTGGGCCACCATGCTGTTGAGGCGTTTGATCTCGTCTGGATACATGGCCAGATCCAGGAAGTAAACCTCCATCTTCCGTAAATAGCGGGCATTATCGAAAATCCAGCCGCCGATCCCGGCCAGCTTGAATTTGTCTGTTGATTGCGAAAACGTTTCCATCATATGTTCATAACAGGACGGCTCGGCGTAGTCGGGGAGACGCAGGTCGTCCAGGTCGTCCCACGATGTGAGCGCCGGCTTATGGATCTCCCCTTTAAAGGAGCCATCGATCATGCGCATCCAAATGTTGCCCCATTCGTCATCGTAGAATTCTTTTGATCCTTCTTTCCATCGCTTTGGTGTGTAGCTGGAGCATGCCGGCAAGAAAGAGAACAACGCATCATTGATGCGATTGCCGTCGAAAGTGAGGCCAGGCCGGGGGGGATTCGTATGATTCAAGTTTCCAAGGATGATCTCGCGCGATGTCATGATTGTTGAAACTCTGTTCCTTCTTTTGCCTTGGCACTGACACGCATCACTTCGATGGCCTCTTCTATGGTAATCGGGAACGCGGTCCCTTCTCGAACGGCAGCAAAGAGATGATCCCAGATCGTGGCGATATCACAGCCCGTCTCCGGTTCGACCATGATCGTTTTTCGGATCCATGGCAGTGTTTCGGTATTGCCGAATGCACCGCTCATCGGTGGCGTTTCCGGATGAGCCTGACATTCGGATGGAACAAAATCAGGCCGCAGATACTTCATCGTGATATCTGTGTCATCGCAGGTCACTGTGCCACGATCGCCAAAAACCACATAGGTAGGCTGGCTCAGGACGACCCCGCCACTGATTTCAATATTCACCACGCGCCCGTTCTCGCCTTTAAGCATGATGTTGACATGATCCTCAGCATCCCCGACCGCCGCCACCTTCTTGAGGTCACTCCACTGTTCCGCTACCGGTGACTCCAGGAAGCGCAAGGCATGATCAATAATATGCGGTCCCCAATTGTTGAGTTGGCCACCACCACAATCCATCAGAGTCTGCCAATCATCCCGACGTTGATAACTGTGGCGATGTAGCTTTATTTCATACACATTCCCTATGATTCCCGATGCGATGATTTCGCGGATGTGCTGGAACCCTGCCTCGAAACGGCGGTTGTGGCGAAAGAACAGGCGGTCGGGATGACGCTCCGATGCAGCCTGCAACTGTTCCGCCTGCGCCAGACTCAGAGCGATCGGTTTTTCGAGAAAAACGAATTTTCCGGCTTTCAGCGCTTTCTCGGCATGATCCACATGATCAGGAGATCGGGTCGCAATTGACACCATTTCCATGTCTTCATCAGCCAGAAACACATCAATATCAAGGTGCGTGCGGCAGGCATAGCGTTCCGCCATGCGATCCAGCCGCTCTTGCTCCACGTCACATGCCGCCACGATCTTAAACTGCTTGCTGCGCGATTTCAGTTCGTTGGTGTGCATTCCCCAGCCCGCGCGACCAAGCCCCAGGATACCCAGTCTAATCGGTTCCATGCTCGTCTCCTTGGCTTCTTTGGAACTCATGCTACACCCCGCTCACTCAGGAAGGTGCGACTGATGGCCAGATCTTTTAGAGGATCCTGCAAATGCTTATCGTGCTCAACATGAACCCAACCATCGTAAGAGTTATCGATCAGCGCCTTGATCACACCATCCAAATCCTGCTGAATGTTGCCGGCGCCCAGTTCGACGAAACGACCGCGTTGTCCCCATTTATTGAGACCAATGCTGTCATCTGTCACGAGCCAGTCCTTGACATGCATAGCACTGATACGGTCGGTATGCTTGTTGATGATCTCCACGGGGTCGCCTCCGGCAGCCGCCAAATGGCCTGTATCAAAAACCAGGCCGCAGTCCGGACAACGTTTGAGGAAGTCCTCCAACTCCTGCTGATTCTCGACAATCTGACCAAGATGATTGTGGAGCGCAGCGCGAATGTTCCAACGCTTACAGAGTTCAGTGAAGCGGTTGACTTTACGACAGAATGTGTCAAAAGCAGGCGAGTCATCCGATCGAGCCATGTTGCCAACTGCCAGCCAGACATAGGACTTGCCTAGAGCCGCCGTCCACTGGATCGAAGTTTGTACATCAGGCCCTAGACAGGTGGAGAAATCCATTCCCAAGCGGTGATAGAGTGCTGCGCGCTGCAGGGCAGTCGACTCCGAGACAGCCGTACAGCGCTCAGTGCCGTCATAGCCGATGCCCTTTAGGGTCTCGAGACGCTCCTCAACATCGTATAACCCACCGTCCCACACATTCATGCCGTAATCAGCTACACCAACCTTCATGATGAACGTTTCCCCTAATATGAGCCCAATGACGATTGCTAATATACAGTTATTTTTCAGCTCATACAAGAGGGCTAATTGACCATTAGTTGGAGATTGTGAGCCTGCATCACTTGGTTCAGCAACGGGGGAGTTGCAGAGGATCCATTATCCGGGGCCTCACTTTGCGGCTATTTGTACAAAACATCTGAATCCGTGAGGAACGATGTTTGTCACGATTACCTGCAGCTCTATATCCCCTGGTGTTGTGCACTGGTGCTTCGAAGGTAGAGTAGCTGATTCAGTAGGTGAGGATCTGTTCTTCACCCCGCAAAACACGCAACGCCCCCGCTGCCAGCGCCGAATTTTCCATGTTCTCGGGATAAACAGAAACCGGGGCTATGAATTCTACCCGTTCCTTAATAAGGGCGGGCAGGTAATTCCAAGTCACCAGTCCACCGGTCAGGGCGATGGCATCAACCTGGCCCTTAAGTACCGTGGCCCTGGCGCCAACTTCCTTGGCGATCGCCAACACCATGGCGTCAACGATTCGTATGGCATTCTCATCACCATCTTCGACCATCTTCTGTACGGCATGGAAATCACTGGTCCCCAGGAGAGCACAAACCCCGCCTTTACCGACCAGTAATTGCCGAATATCAGCCTCTCGCAGTTCAGTCGAGAAGCAGAGGCCTACGAGATCGCCCGCTGGAATTGTACCCGCTCGCTGCGGAGCAAGCGGGCCATCCCCATCAAGTGCATTATTCACGTCGATGATCCGACCCCGTTCATGCGCACCCACCGAGATGCCGCCACCCATGTGTGCGACAATGATGTTCGCTTCATCATAAGGTTTGCCGAGCGCGGCCGCGGCCCTTCGAGCACATGCCTTTTGGCTCAAGGTGTGCAGAATACTGTGCCTCTCGATCGAAGGGATACCGGTAACCCTGGCTGCATCAATCATCTCATCCGTAGAAACAGGATCGGACATGAATACGGGAATATCCGCTTCCCCGACAAGGCTCGCTGCCACCTGTGCGGAAAGGTTGGATGGATGCTCGCCAAACCGGTTAGCCTTCAGATCATCCAGCATCCCATCATTAACCCGGTAAGTGCCGCCTTCAACAGGCCTGAGAATCCCACCACGCGCAGCGATCGCAGCAAGATCGGTGAGGACTGCCCCGGCCATGGCGAGAAAGGCAACAGCCTTCTTATCAATATCCGCCAGGCGCGTCGTGTCATTGCCGTCGACGATTGGCAGCACTGCGTCCTTCACTAAATGCTCTTCGTCGAAAAGAGCAAACTTGACGGAAGTTGAACCCACATTGATGACGAGTATCCTGTATTTCATTGATCACACATCAGGCAGGCAAGTGCTATGGACGCAAGTTTCGTTTCACAGGAATCTGCACGGGACGATACGGCAAGCGGGCGACGCGCACCAATGACAACTCCAGCAAAGGTCACTTGCGCAAAACATTGGAGCGATTTGTAGAGCACGTTGGCCGTCTCAATTTCCGGCGCACAGAGAATGTTCGCGCGCCCTGCAACTTTGCCGCGTCGTGCCTTCTTTGAAACAGCGTCAGAACAAATCGCATTATCCAGCGCGAACGGGCCATCCACTACCGCGTTTGTCTTCTCGGTGGAACGGATTATCTTGGCAACCAGTGCCGCATCCAGCGTTGCTTCCATCGCGGGATAATTAAGGGTATCCACTGATGCGAGCATCGCCACGCGGGGTTGTTCAATCCCGAGTCGCTGAGCAACCTTAATGGCGTTGCGAACGATCAGGACCTTGCGATGTACATTTGGCGTTATATTTATTGCGGGATCCGTAAGAAGCATGAGCCTGTTGTAAACCGGCGCATAGAACACAGCTACATGACTCAACAACTGCCCCGATCGAAGCCCAAGTTCTTTATTGAGGACCGCACGAAGAAGCGACGCGGTTGCGACGATGCCCTTCACGAGAACATCAGCGCGGCCTTCTTCCACGGCGTCCACTGCCTTTGTGACAGTTTCCTGTTTTGTAGATGTGGGTATGATCGTGAACCCATCGCCCAGAGTTATCCCCTGTTCCTCGGCAAGATTGCGAATCTTCTGCTCGTCACCGTAGAGAAGGGCCGTGACGAACCCGGCTTCTACTGCTTCAGCCACAGACTTGAGAACAGGCTCATCATGTGCCGCGGCAACACTGATACGCCAGGTCTTGCCGCTGGCCTTCGCAGCTTCAAGTATGTCACTGACTGTTTTAATCTTCATTTTCTACTTATCCCTTAAGAGGGCTCACGCAGAAACGCGAAAGCACGAAGAAGAGATCCTCTATGCTCCTGTGTTAAATTTCTCGTCAGTGCAGATCAGGCTCTTCACGATGCTCGACGGCGACACGACCTGTTCGAGCGACCTCAATAATACCGAACGGGACGAGCAGATCTACGAGAGCGTCCGCGCGATGCTCGGTTCCAGTCATTTCAACAACAAGATAGTCCTTCCCAACACCTGCAATTGTTGCATGAAAGACCTCGACCAATTGCATGATTTTGGCAATCTCCTCGCCTTCGGCCTTCACCTTGGCCAGGACCAGTTCGCGCTCAACCATGTCTTCCCGCTCGAGATCTTCGACCTCGATCACGTCTTTGTGATTCTCAAGATGCGCGACCAATTCTTTGAGCAGGTGCTCTTCGCAATTGGCGACGATCGTGATACGTGACCGGCCTTCATGTTCCGTCTCGGCCGCAACGATACTGATGATGTTGATGCCCTTTTCCGCGAAGGAACCGGAGATCGCGGTGAGAACACCAAGGTGATTTCGGACTATGCAGAAAAGGGTATGCTTCGCTGTCATTTGTTACCTCGTACGTGTTCTGGCCAGTTACGGCATGCGTTGACGAGAGAGCAGCCACAACAGCCATGTTCGTTGGGAAGAATAACACAGGCACATGAGGGTAGCAATCAACTTGAATCGAGGCCCGACTGTTATTATCGTTGAGCGATGGCAGAAGAGGCTACAATGGGGCTTGGGCTGAGCGATAATTACTGAACGTTCCTATTGCATTTTGAAAGATTTCAGAATCTGTTCGTATCGTGGTTTCAGTTCTCTAAATTGTTCTTGGGGACAGGAGAAAGTCAACTGAAACAAAGTACTGCCGCTTCTACATAGGACAAGGATCAGTTCGGCCGGAACATTGTTCTTGGTAACGCTACAGTCAATTCTAACAGCGTTTGATTTACTGATGCGAATATTGCAACGCTCGTTCAGCTTTAAGGTGGAATGCCGTTTCCGTATAGCCGCCAAAGCATGGTCCATGATTGCATCAAGACTGGCTGAGTCTTGCATCTTGACGACAAGAAAGGCAGAATAATCCTTGGTCGCTGTCAGCGAAAGCCCACCTGTCTGAGATAAGATGTATGTATACCCCGCGGGAATAAGGATTTCGTATCCATCTTCAGATGAGAATACGAAATCTTCGGACGCAGTCTGACCAGAGCTCCGGATTGCTTTCTCGACGGATTCCCGTGATGGAATTCGAGATGCGAAATGCTCACGACAAGCCAGGCCGAACTCAACAACGCTGTAAAGAATCATGAAGATGCATCCGGCCAAGACCCATTTCTTCTTGTACAGCCGCTTTACGTCAGGCTTGAAATAGTAACGGAGCAGTATAACGGCGGCTATCAGCATAATTCCGTTATCAATACAATGTGCGATGAATTTCACGATGGCATCCTTTTTGATAGGGTGGATTTTCCTGACAAGCGAACGTCAGCTCTTGCCAGCGCCGGAATGCGGCGCATTCTGGCGCAGCGGATTCTCGTGTGCGCGGCCTCTGCATTATAGATGACAAGGGGAACTGTGTCGCTGACAGAACACTTATTGATTGAGTCCTGTATAGCGACAGGCTAGCTCTATTGCAATTCGTTTTGCAACCCGTCATTAATCCTCGATCTTGGTGTTCTGATTCATTCTGTCCACAAAGAAAAGAGAATCCTTTTCCATTGCAGCACTTGCCACGTTCCACATCGTAGCCGCATTGAGCAAATAGGCTTTGGCCTCGAGGACCTTGCCTTTCACCAAATCAGGCGGCGTGAGCAGCTGTTCGATCCTTTCGTAATGTTGTTCGTAGCCTTTGAAATCGTGGATTGCATATTCTTTCTGGATCACATTGCCGTTACTGTGCCGCAGTGTACAGGTTTGTGTTTTGCCAGTGAATAGATAGGGCGGCTCAAAGAGTTCTTCAATGGCGTGGAAAGATGTATTCGGATTCAAGCCACAACCAAGCATGAGGATCTGGCCACCATAATCCTTCAGCCGATGGAAAGGAGAGTTGGGCCCACAGGGTGTGCTGTCCCGCTCGTGCGGCGTGAGAAGTTCGTCGGCAAGCTTGCCCAGCGCACATACCGAATGCGTAGGGTGCAGGCTTCGCATGGTGGCAGGTCGTACTCGAAACGCCTCTGCGATGGCACCGACCCAAGTTGGTGTGTTCACCACGTCAAACTTTGGCGGGGCTCCTGGGGTATCATTGCCAAGCGCGGGCATCAGAAGTGTTCCATCCCTGCCAACGGCTTCGAGCAGAGCGCGAATCACAGTTTCCGCGCCACCCGGAACCTGCCCGAGCGAACTGAGAGATGAATGCACGAGTAAGCATCCGCCTGGCCGAACAGTCAGTTTCAACAGGGCGTCAGTGATGGCTTTTTGTGCCTGCAGTTCATTCTTTGTTATCAATATGTTTTTCTCAGCGGCTCGCAGCCGGAGCCTCGCTCTTCCAGGTACAATCTTGCATAATTACAAATGTGCGACAGTCCCATCTTGCGTCGAGATTCGATGAGCCGCTACTGGCGATTCAATCTGAATAGGGCGCGCATTCTCTTTCTTGGCACACGATGATGCAGAAACTTTCCGAGAATGTCTATGCTCAGTGAACAATAGATGCAGGCTAATGGGATGTAATGATGGATAGCTGCCCCTTGGGGTTTTACACTATAGGAGGATCCGATGAAGAAGATTGAACAGAGGGACAGGGAGATTCTGCGCGGACTGGCAAACGAAGTGGCCGAAATCGCCGCGTTGGCGGGCCATGCTGAAACGATTGATATATGGAAAAGGGCTGAACAGTCTCAAGCCGGTACGACCCATGGTCTTCACTTATCAACTCCCCTGGCGCGAATTGAATGTAAACGACGAACTCACACTGCGATGCGAGGACGAATGGGCCCGTGGTGAAGAGAAAAGTTTTCGCGAGACACTCTACCGATGGGAGCACATGCGTGACGACCATGTAGTAGAACCATTTTACTACGTCACACAGGTCCGTCACAGCACAGGAATTGGCATTCGGGCCGATGTGGACCAGATCCCTCACGACCAGAACGGTGGCACCTCCTCAAAGCACTACAACGCGGTTATAGCGAATGAGGAAGACATAGAGAAGATCCAGATGCCGGTAGTAACGCTTGATCAGGTCGAAACAGAAAGGCGCATGGAGCGGGCGACAGAGCTGTTCGGCGACATCCTGGATGTAAGATCCAGCGGAGTGACGAAACACAACTACGCGCCCTGGGATCGACTTGCAGAATGGTGTAATCCGCAGGAGATTCTAATGGATCTGGCCATGCGGCCGGACTTCATGCACAAGCTGATCGGGCGGCTGACCGATGCCCATATGACCGAGCTGGATCAACTCGAGGCGCTTAACGCTTTGACCGTCGGTACCGGCAATGCAATCATCGGGCAGGGTGGCCTTGGGTTCATTGATGAACTGCCGCAGAAGGATTGCGATCCTGAAAACGTCCGACTCATAGATCAATGGGGCGGATCGATGGCGCAGATCTTTTCGGAGGTCTCTCCGGATATGCATGAGGAGTTCGCATTGCAATATGAAGCAAAATACCTCAAGCGATTCGGCTTGTGCTACTATGGATGTTGCGAGCCGCTCCATCACAAGGTCGATATCTCAGCCAAGCATATCCCGAATCTTCGCAAGATATCGATGAGTCCCTGGGTGGATGCCGAAAAGGGTGCGAGCGCAATTGCAGGTCGCTTCGTCTTCTCATTCAAGCCGAACCCGGCATTTCTGGCAACGGATAAACAATGGGATTGCAGAAGTGCGGAAGCAGAAATCCGCACCGTACTGGAAATCACCAAAGGAACGGCCGCCGAACTGATCCTCAAGGACGTCAGCACAGTCCGTTTCGAGCCCGAACGCCTTTGGGCATGGACAGAAATGGTGATGTCCATGGCGAAAGAATACGAGGATCAATAAGGGCAGATCCATCCGCTAAGCTGGAACGATTCATCATGATTCGAGCGAAACGCGTTCCGAATTCTGCTTTCCTATTCTTGCTCACCATTTGGTGAATTCATTCCAACGCCACATATTTGCTCAACGCCAATATCCATGCTGTCCAATCAATAACCAGCCGCCGGTTTTGATGAATGGTTCCGGCTATTAAGTGACATCTGGCAACAGCTTCGCACGCAGTTCATTCAGGCCAGCGCCAGTGATCCTC
The DNA here is from genome assembly GCA_030622955.1 of Lentisphaerales bacterium. Classification (GTDB taxonomy): domain Bacteria; phylum Verrucomicrobiota; class Kiritimatiellia; order JAUXFM01; family JAUXFM01; genus JAUXFM01. The sequence goes on along the minus strand of JAUXFM010000010.1, from coordinate 17,363 downwards.
AGCCGTTTTTTGCGCGTTGTCTTGCCGGATGTAAGAACAATACCACTTGCCGGGATCTTCAATTTCTTTGACAGAAACTTGATCAGCTCTTTGTTCGCCTTGCCGTCAAGAGGTGCGGCTCTAAGTTTTATCTTTAACACATCACCCTGCAGGCCCTGGATTTCGGTACGTGATGCGCGGGGCAGTACCTGCAATGTGACAGTTACTCCCTTTTCAGATTGCGTGATCCAGCTCATTGAGAAGCGATGCAGATGGTGAGCAGCAAGACGCGCAGGAGAAGATGAAGCGCGGCAAGCGCAAGAAAAACAATGATTGGGGTCAAATTCATCATGCCCAGTCGTATTGGCCGGCGGGCGAGAGGGCCCAGCACGAGATTCATCCATTCCTGCCCGATGCCGGCCAGGGAGTGAGAATTCCTGAGAGTTGATAACCAGGAGATGATAATTCCCAGGAGCAGGAACCAGCGGATGATTGATAACAGGTCAACCAGGGCAGTAAGAGTATTCACCACGATTGTGGTAGCATTCAATTGCAGCGCCAGTTCTGTGCCCGGCTGCACAAGGACCTCGCCACAGATCTTCAAAAGCAGCGTGATGGCCAGTCCCCAACCGAGAAGGATCGGGGGTTGAGCAAAGAACGCAGCATCAGAGAAGGGCCGCGATGCTTGGTGCAGGAATTCCTGTGCGCGGACCCTGTGCGCCGTGAGCCTGGGCCGCAAGAATATGAGGGCCAGGCCCCAGATATTGAAAAGGAAGATGGCAAAAGACGTAAAAGAGAATACCAGGTGGTGCAGTATACCTTTCTCCTGGATATCGAACTGGATGAAGCCGAACCTGATCGGCCAGTGAAGAGCCAGCCCCTCCTGCGTGGTCACGGGAGGCGCTATACCCATTGCAAGCGCGCGGAACAGCAGCAGAACAACGATTGAGACGATGGCTATTGACCGCGCATTGAGGCCAAAGAAAAGTGGCCGCAGGAAATTGATCAGCCCATCGCCCGCCCGGTCCAATCGGGACAGGTACGGGTTGAAAACCGTGCTGCGATGGCTCTTGCCCCAGATCTTGAACCAGAAAAGCAACAGGATCACATTAAAGAGGAAATCTGCAAATTCTGTAGGCATGCGTACATGTTCGCCCTTTTTGAGCTCCTGCGTCAAGAATGACGTTGACAGCATGAGCGGGAAAGAGCAATCAATAGGTGAGATGAAACTCTATTCCAGAGCAGGAATAGCCCCAATTGTCCTCTTCCTCTTCCTGTCGGCGCAAACTATGGCCGACACGATCTATCTGAAGAATGGACGCGAACTGGCGGGGCTGATCGAGAAAGAGACGGACACGGAAGTGATTATCAGTCTCGGTGCAGGATCCGCAACATTCAACAAGACGGCGATTCAGAAGATTGCATGGTCGGATGACGTTGAACGTGCTGACATCATGGCGGAGTGGCAGAGGAAATACTTTTCTCACGGCAAGTACGTTCCCAGAGGACTGGAAGAGTTCGGGAAATCATTCAGGGAAGTACTCGACATGCGAGCACGCGCGCTCGGGAAGAAGCGCGACATTGGCAATTACAGGATAGCAGAAACAAGGATCCGGAAAGAGATCACTGATACGGAGCAGGAACTTGTTGAAGTGACCAGGGCGCTGGCCTCACAGTTTGGCGCCGAAGACCTGGTCAAATACAACGCACTGGTGAGGAGGAATAACACGTTACGAGCCAGAATCGACCTTAAGCAGAAGGATTTGAAAGCCAATGCCGGGAAGATATCCAAGGCGGCCAAGTCCATTTTCAGCTATCAGCAGATCGCCTCTGACTTCGATCTGCGGTTCAAGGCAGTAGCGGGTCCGGAACTGAAAGGTGCCAACAAGAGGCAGGCGAAATATTTCAAGTTGGTCGCGAAAGAACTCGAAAAGATCAACAGGGACTTCAGGCAGATCGAGATCACAGCAAGTCGGAAGAATAACAACATCCTTGCCGATGTGACGATCAACGAGAAGGTCACGGCCAAATTCCTGGTTGATACGGGTGCGACCGTCGTATCTCTTTCACAGGAACTGGCAACGAAGCTCGGGTTGCCGCAGGGTAAGACACCTGTAACTGTGAGCATGGCTGATGGACGCAAAGTAAGCGCGCAGCGTGTCATTCTTTCATCGGTCAGGGTCGGTGATGTACTTGGCGAGAATATCGAGGCGGTTATCCTGCCCGATGCGCCGGGTAACGAAATCGATGGTCTGCTCGGCATGAGCTTTCTCAGCAAATTCCATGTCAGGTTAGATTCCGCTACCGGCAAACTGATTCTCCGCGAATTTGTTCCTTGATAAGACAATTCCGATTGAGTTGACCCTTGCCCCGAATCCCCCGGCTTTATGCTCAGGGTGCCGGTTATCCGCCTCGGAACCTGATACTCCCCGGGTCAAGCTCCCTGGATCGTTCCCATTATTCCCGCCAACCGGGGGAAAGCTTGACCTTTCCGGCCGGTATCTCTATAGGTGGAGTCATGATATTTCCGGGCAAAGATGAGTATCTGGCGCAGGCCAGGGATTACAACCTGATTTCTGTCTACAAGGAAGTTCTTGCAGACCTGGAAACGCCGGTCTCTGTCTTCCAGCGATTTGCTGATCGCGAGAACGTGTTTCTGCTCGAAAGTATGGAAGGCGGCGAGACCTGGGGCAGATATTCCTTCGTTGGCGTTGACCCCGTCCCCTTCCTTGAAATCGATCATTCAGAAGGGCGAACAGGAAAGCTCGAGGATTTGCGCAATATCTACAAGGGCGTTCGCGTAGCGCCGGCTGCAGGATTACCTCGCTTCTGCGGTGGCGCCGTGGGCTTCATAGGATATGAGGCCATGGCGGAATTTGAACGTATGCCGGTCCCCAAGCCCGCCAGCGCGTTGGCCAGGCCGCGCAGCTGTTTTGTAAGGAGCGAACGGCTCATCGTCTTCGACAATGTCAGACATACGATCAAGATCGTCGTTTCTTCACGACCGGAAGAGAAGGATTCACCCGAAGCGGCATACGAAGCCGCAATCGAAGAAATCGAAGCCATTGAGAAGATACTCCAACAGCCACCGGCGGTGATGGGCGTGGGTAAACATCCCCCGATTGAGTTCGAATCGAACATGACGAAAGATGAGTACTGTGCGATTGTCGAGAAGACTAGGGAATACATCTGCGCAGGTGATATCATCCAGGCAGTGCTCTCCCAGCGGTTCAGCGCAAAGACAGACGTCACGCCATTCCAACTGTATCGAGCGCTGAGACTCCTGAATCCATCACCCTATACCTTCTTTATAAAGATAGGCGGTCATGCACTTGTCGGATCGTCACCGGAAGTCATGGTGCGACTCACAGGGAATCGCGTAGAACTTCGTCCCATCGCAGGCACCAGGCCGCGCGGCAAGACTGAACAGGAAGACAGGAAACTGGTTGACGAGCTGCTGAGTGACGAGAAAGAAAAGGCCGAACATGTCATGCTCGTCGATCTCGGCCGAAATGACATAGGAAGAGTCGCCGAATCAGGCAGCGTACAGGTCAGTGAATACATGGTGATCGAACGATACAGCCACGTCATGCATATGGTCTCGCACGTTATGGGAACATTGCGCAAAGAGTTCGACGCCTACGATGTGATTAAAGCCACCTTCCCGGCAGGCACACTCAGCGGAGCACCTAAGATCAGGGCTATGGAAATCATTCATGAACTGGAACCGGAAGCAAGAGGCGCATATGGCGGGGCCGCCGGCTATATCGGATATGACGGCAACATGGACCTGGCCATAACGATTCGTACGCTTGAAGTGGAAGACGGTACGGTTGCCGTGCAGGCAGGTGCGGGCATTGTCTACGACTCCGTACCTGAGACCGAATACGAAGAAACCTGTCACAAGTCCAGGGGCATGCAGAAAGCTGTTCAAATGGCAGCGGGTGGCCTGGATGTCAGTGAGGTAGTGTGATGATAGCCTTTGTCGATAACTACGATTCATTCACCTATAACCTTGTGCAGGGCATGTCGAGCCTCGGCACAGATATTCAAGTTTTCCGCAATGACGAGATCACTGTTGCCGACCTCATGAAGCTCAAGCCGACCGCACTGGTTATTTCACCCGGCCCATGTACGCCCAAAGAGGCGGGCATTTCCGTGGAACTGATCAGGACGACATCAGGACAGCTGCCCATTCTCGGAGTCTGTCTCGGGCACCAATCGATCGCCGCAGCGTTTGGCGGCGAGATCAAGAACGCCGCCAGGATCATGCACGGCAAGACATCGATGGTTAAACACGACGAATCTGCGCTCTATAAAGGAATGAAGAACCCTTTTCCTGCGGGCAGGTATCATTCGTTGACCGTTCCCGGGGACACCGTGCCGTCCGAACTCATGGTTGACGCGACCAGCGATGATGGCGAGATCATGGGAATGCGACACAAGGAACACCCGACTTACGGTGTGCAGTTCCATCCGGAATCCGTTCTTACGCCGAGCGGCAAGAAATTGATGCGGAACTACCTTGATATTGTAGGAGCCTGGACCGATCGTCAGTAGATGCGGCCGCCGGCCCATAGCTAATGGAGTAACCGGAATGAAACAGTACCTGCAGAAAATACTTGATGGCACCGATCTCTCACAAAAAGAAATGGGTGATGCATTTGACCTGATCATGTCGGGGGAAGCTACGCCCGCACAGATCGGCGCATTCATCGTGGCGCTGAGAATGAAAGGTGAATCAGTAGAAGAGCTGGCCGGGGCAGCGTCGTCTATGCGGCATCACGCTGTATTTGTTGACCCGCGTGGCCTGAAAGTCGTCGATACCTGCGGAACAGGTGGCGATTCCTGCGACACATTCAATATCTCCACAACAGCAGCGTTCGTCGTGGCAGGTGCAGGTGTACCCGTCGCCAAGCATGGCAACAAGGCGATCAGCAGCAAGTGTGGTTCCGCCGACGTGCTGATGGAACTTGGCGTGAACCTGGACGTACCGCCGGACAGGGTTGAAGATTGCATCGCCGATGTTGGAATCGGCTTTCTTTTCGCACCGAAACTTCATCCTGCAATGAAACATGCCATGGGCCCGCGACGCGAACTTGGGGTCAGGACAGTGTTCAACATGCTCGGCCCCCTGACGAATCCCGCGGGTGCCAAGGGCCAGATCATCGGCGTGTTCTCGCCGGAACTCACGGAGCCTTTCGCAAGTGTTCTCAAAGCGCTTGGCAGCAAACGTGCCTTTATCGTGCATGGCCAGGATGGCATGGATGAGATCACAACGACAACAACAACGCGTGTCAGCGAACTCCGGGATGGCAAGGTGAAGACCTATGAGTTGGATCCACTGCAGTTCATGGACGACTACGCCAATGCAGGCGAGATTGTCGGTGGCGATGTTGCATTCAATGCAAAGGCAACACGAGCAGTACTGGACGGTGAGAAAGGTGCCGGGCGTGACATCGTCTGCCTGAACGCCGCCGCCGCGATCGTAGCGGGCGAAAAGGCGGATACACTCAAGGAAGGCTACAAGCTTGCTGCTGAATCTATTGATAGCAGCAAGGCAAATGAAGTGCTCGAGAATCTGATCAAGGCGACTAACGCCTGAACAGGCATTGCAATGACCGCGCAGGAAAACATTCTCGATCGTATCATGGGCAAACGGCGCGCTGACGTTGAAGCCGCAAAACTGGCGACCCCTCTTGAGTCGTTGCAGGCCGCGGCCGGCGCCAGGCAGCATCACAGCCTTATCGAGAGACTGGTGCGACAGGATGCAACGCAGGTGATCGCCGAAATGAAGAAGGCGAGTCCATCTGCCGGACTGCTTCGCGAGACATATGAACCCGGCCGCATCGCGGCATCGTACGAACAGGCGGGCGCGGCCGGAATATCAGTCTTGACCGAGCCACATCATTTCCAGGGATCAGGCGAACATGTCGAGTTGGCCAGAAAGCAGGTGGCACTGCCGATACTGCGCAAGGATTTCATGTGCGATCCGTACCAGCTGTACGAAGCCGCTGCATGGGGCGCAGATGTCATACTGCTCATTGTCGCGGCACTCACTGACGGGGAGTTGGCGGAACTTTACAGAGTTTCATTGGGCCTGGGTCTAGAGGTACTTGCAGAATCACACAATGCGGCGGAACTCGAAAGAGCGTTGCAGCTTGAGAAGGCAATCATAGGAGTGAATAGCCGTAACCTGAAGACATTGAAGACTGACCTGTCGACGGCAAGGGAGCTTGCAGCCATGATTCCTGTGGACCGTCTGTCCATCGCCGAAAGCGGGATCAAGGCCCCTGCGGATATCGAAGACCTTGAAGGGCACGGCTACAATGGATTTCTTGTCGGGGAATCACTTCTTAAAGATGGTGAGCCCGGTAATAACCTGGCGCGCCTTCTTCGTAGCGCTCCTGGAGACGGCGGTACCCGCCGTTAGAGCGGTTGAAGAAATACTGTAGCCGGAGGGGCGTTGCGAATTGTGCATGATCAAGGAAGGCGAAGCAGGCATAGCAGGGCTATTCCGGTGCAGCCTGACACAGAGCATACGCAATGCAGTAGCCAAAACGGCTACAGTATTTGTAAAACTGCTCTAGCCCCGCCTGGACGGCTGGCTCCACTGTTGGTAAAGAATTTGGATGAGGATACCCTGAGAACAACCATGGAGGGCGAGCGCGTGCCAAGCCATCGGCATGGTCCTCGCGAGCCGGCATGAAAGTACCCGATAAGGTTGCAGCAAAACTTAAGGAACTACCCGACAAGCCCGGCTGTTACATGATGCGCGACAAGCGTGGGCGGATTATCTATGTCGGGAAAGCCGTATCGATCCGCAAGCGTGTTCAATCGTATTTTCGCAAGGCAACATTGAAGAGCGCAGAACCCAAGCTCCGCAGCCTTGTCCACAGTGTGGCGAATATCGATCACATAGTTGTCCGTAACGAAGCCGAAGCGCTCCTCACCGAAGGACGGCTGATCAAGGACTATCGGCCCAGGTATAACGTTAGCTTCAAGGATGATAAACGTTTTTTGTTGCTACGTGTTGAGCTCAGCCGGCCATTCCCACAATTCAAGCTCTGTCGCTTCAAGCGAAAGGATGAAGCCGTCTATTTCGGGCCCTATAGCTCGTCCGGCGCTGCACGCGCATTGCTTGATTTTCTTGAGAAGCGATTTGGTGTGCGCAAATGCAGTCCGGTGACACCGGATGCGGAGATCTACAAGCATTGCATAAATGATATCGTTCGATACTGTTCCGCGCCCTGTATTGGGAAGGTGACGCATGACAAATACCTCGCACGAGTTGAAGAAGCCTGCGCGTTCCTGCGCGGTCAGCGTGCAGATGTTCTGAAAGAACTCAAAGCGAAGATGGAAGAAGCATCGGCGAAACTTGCCTTCGAGAAAGCTGCTGCGCTGCGTGACACTTATCTGCTGCTTGATTCGGCCATCAAACAGAACGCGCGCATTGCCAGTACGCCGGAGATGAAGCGGGAAGATGCGATGGTGGGGCTCGAGGAACTACAGCGGCTGTTGCGCCTGCCCGCACCGCCCCTGGTCATCGAGGCCTTCGATGTGTCGAATATATCGGGGACATACGCTGTTGCCAGTATGGTATGTGCCGTGAACGGGATGCCTAACAGAAACCGTTACAGGCGGTTTCGCATTAAAACAGTTGAGGGTGCAGATGATTGCGGGATGATGGCCGAGGTTATAAGGCGCAGGTTCGGGCGCCTGAAAGAGGAGAAGGGAACAGTGCCCGATCTTGTGCTGGTCGATGGTGGGATTGGACAGGTGAATGCTGCACGCAAAGAACTCAAGGCGCTGGAACTGCAGGCGTTACCCGTCGCAGGATTGGCAAAAAAGTTCGAGGAGTTACATTGGCCTGGATCGAAGCGGCCGATCCGTCTGCCGTTTTCGTCGGCATCATTACGTGTGCTGCAGAGAATTCGTGATGAAGCACACAGGTTCGCGCTTGATTATCATCGCCAACTGAGAAGTAAGTGCATGGAAGAATCGGCGCTCGACGAGATTTCAGGAATAGGCAAGAAACGAAAAGAGCAGTTGCTCAAGCATTTTGGTTCTATTCGCAGGATCATGGACGCGCCGGAAGAACAAATAGCGGGAATACCGGGATTCGGAATATCCGCTGCAAGATTGATCAAAACACACCTTTCAAGGCCGGAATAGCGATGTGAATCCTTTTGCTGTGGCTTTGCCTCACAGGCGAGGTTATCTTTGGATGATTGAAAAGGAAATCTGTCAGTGCGTATTCTCATTATAAAGCTAAGTTCGTTGGGGGACCTGTTCCATGCGCTCCCTGCTGTACATGTCCTGAAGACAGGCCTTGAGGCCGAGATCGATTGGATCGTTAACAGGGATTACGTTGAGCTGGTAAAGCATTTTGACGATGTCAGCCGTGTCATACCGTTTCACAGGCACGGTTTCTTCTCGCACCTGAAGGAGTTCCGTGCGGAGTTGTGGCGTGAAGAGTACGACTATGTTATTGATCTCCAGGGCCTGTTGAAGAGCGCGCTGGTGACACGGATGGCAAGGGCCAGGCTCAGGATAGGCCCGTCATTTCATCGTGAAGGCTCACGCCTCTTCTATTCGGCGGTCGCGGGCAAGGTCAACAGGGATCGCCATGCCGTGGAGCAGAATCTTGATGTGGCGAGATACCTGGGCTTGCAGGTCGGAGAACCCCGCTTCCCGATAACCTTTCCCATGCGGGATGTCATACAGGAGCAGCCGCGCGTGGCGTTATTGCCCTTCTCGCGCTGGCCGACCAAGAATTGGCCGGCCAAGTGTTTCGTAGAATTGGGGAAAAGGTTGAAAGAGGTCTCTGGTGCATCGCTCTTCCTGCTGGGGGGGAAGGAAGATGCCGGGCCCTGCGCTGAGATCGCGCAGGCGCTGGGTGGTGATGTTGAGAATCTTGCGGGGAAACTATCGCTTGTGGAGACGGGTGGACTGCTGGAGAAGATGAATCTGCTCGTTGCCAATGATTCGGGGCCACTCCACATGGCGGCGGCGCTTGGCATACCGGTGATTGCAGTGCTGGGGCCCACCGATCCTGTCAGGACTGGTCCTTTCGGTCAGCTTGATAACGTTGCTTCCGTAAATCTTGACTGTCGTCCCTGTTTCTCAAGGACTTGCCGGCGGGACGGGATTCCCTGTCTTGCCGGTGTCACACCGGAAAGAGTGGGGGAGATGGCCTGCGACATCCTGAAAAAAGGCGCTTAGCCTGTGTCGGTTCCCTTGGTGTTTCTTCATGCAGCCAGGTTATAGACGCTTGCCTATCTCCCCGACGATTTTCTTGTGGGTACCGTATACTGCTCTGCCCAGGTAATCCTTCGGGTGCAAAGTCGCCGGGAGAAGTGGGTCATTCTCCATGGCTGTAAGATAAGCCGTCATTTCTTCTCGGGCCAGGTTCTCAAGTTGCGGGCGGGAGAGTTCACCGCTAAGGACGAAGGCCAGATTGTGTTCACAGATTTCCAGGTACCATGATTGGCATTCGCGGAGCTTGTCGAAATCCCATGCCGATTGAACGATCTCTGATGGACTCTGGCCGAGTACGGTCTTGGCTTCGAACAAAACAGTATAGTCACGCGTATAAAGCAACTTGAGAAGGTCACTGTAATCGGGGCGGATATCGTTGGTGGTAACATAGACACTGCGCTGGAGCTGCCCGAGCTTCTTGTTCTGCAGGAAGCGCCGTATGGCGTCACGATAGGTCCTGGTGCTTTCCGGGACATCATATAGGAAGACGTACCAAGTCCCATTCCATTTCTTCTTCCACCAGCGCTCAGGCTTGAGAGCGCGTGGTGCGGAGGTGATGGCGGCTTCTGTGAACCCGATCACGGAGCTGGGTTCTCCAGGCTTGAGGAAGACCAGGCCATCCTTCTCGAGTCGGCGCACGGCATTCCTGTATGAACGTTGATCGTCCCAGACGTAGCTCCAGTGTAGACTTCGTCCGCGCGTGAGCGCGGCATCGATGTATACGATGGCCAGGTGCAACAGTTCTTCGCCTATTCGCCGCTTCACAACGTGCCAGGATATGTTTGGATTATGGAAGTTTTTCAATGCCATTATTCTGTTTCATCTCCCAGTTGCATTGTTGATTGGTCAGGAAGTTATCTACCCCAGCCAGGTCCAACGTTGTTCATCCAGCTGGTCCGGTCTGCACCGTACTTCAGACGGTCTTGCTTCTCTTTCTTCTTGGCGAGCAGGAAGCAGACTACGGAGGTCGATCCGCCGCCGAAGAGTACAGCCCAGTGCCAGTGTTTCATAACAGAAAGAATGGAGTGCGCGATAAGAACAATACTGAGCAATGCCCACAGGATTGTGGCCACCGAATACTTCCTGGCCGGGGGCTCCAGTTGCCAGCCGATTGTGTTCTCACCTTTTGTCATTTCCTGCTTCATGTGGAGTAGTCGACCACTGCATTCATGATCCTGCGCCTATCGGCGGGTATTGCCCTTGCCATTTGTCCTGCATCTACTGGATTCCGCATCCCGTTGCCGGTGGTCCAGAGGTGCCACGCTTCCGCTCGCATCCGGTCCACGCTCGGACGTTCAAGAATCTTTCTGCCCGAGCCAAGGCCAACAGGGCCCATCCAGCGGTTCGGGTTGGTGCCGTACTTCAGACGGTTTGACCGCTTTGCCCAAGTTCATGTCCGATCCACGCTTGGATGCCAGTCGGAAGCCAGTTCTCGCCCATCCCCCGTATCTGTACAGATAAGTTGTAGCATATCTAAACATCCGATCGGAAGTCTGGATATGCACCAAGATGTGCCTACATGGTGTATGTATGGACAATATGCTGTGATCTGAGCCTGCATATGGTCATTAATATGGCCTATACAGCGTCACTTCTAAACGTACGATCGGAAGTGTAGAAGTGACATTCTGACGAGCTGGCCGATGGGGGTCGGGGACGAATGGCACTAATTTAAGCCCTTTTGGCATGGAAGACATCCTGGAAACATTGGTTTATGTGACTTGTATTCAGGTCGTTACGTTTAGGCAATGAAGGCATATTTGATCCTTATGAATATTGGGTAACTTCGAAAGTGTATACTTCGGCATCACATTCACTAGTATCCCGCGAGAAGCCTAGAGCGGTTGAAGAAATACTGTAGCCGGAGGGGCGTTGCGAATTGTACATGATCAAGGAAGGCGAAGCAGGAATAGCAGGGCTATTCCGATGCAGCCTGACACAGAGCATACGCAATGCAGTAGCCAAAACGGCTATAGTATTTGTGAAACTGCTCTAGAGAACATTGGGGGAATAGCGTGTTGAATATGCTTAAGTTAGCGCCATTCGGGTCAGAGACAGTTTTGAGTGAATTGGCGTGGGTTCTACCCGCGAGTGGCGTGTTCTATGGATAAATTGGCGCGGGCCTGCCCGCGGGGCAGGCTTTGTGGCGGAATTGGCGTGGGGTCTGCCCGTGGATGGCAGGTCTTGTGGGTTAATCGTCGGCGGCCTCTGACAGACAGGTGAAGGATCCTGGTGCATTGGCAAGGTATTTGGGGCAAGTGAGCGTGGGTTTGGGGCGGACGGCGCGCACGAAGTGAATCCAGGGATGATCGGCGTGGTCCCTGGCGGGTACGGAATGGTGGCTGTTCTCCCGCATGAATGTTGGGTCACGCCGGATTCGCGAAGGCTGGAGGGGGTGCCTGTTGTTGCAGTTTGCCTTTTCTGGTAGGTTCTTGTGCACCAGACTGACGCGAGAAGCGTATCAGTAAGTGAAAGTGAAAAAGCAGAAACCGTCCCGGAATGCAAAAGACAGACGAAGATCTCATTGCTGCACACGTGCAGGGAGACCAGAAAGCCTTCGCCGAGCTGGTGAATCGCTATGGCAAGCTGTTGCTGGGTTACCTTGTACGTATAAGCGGCAGCAGGGAACAGGCAGAGGATATGTTTCAAGAGACGTTTTTGCGGGTGCATTCGAAAGCAACAACATTTCGTGAAGGCAGCAAGTTCAAGCCGTGGCTGTTCAGAATAGCCACGAACATTTCAATCGATGGCATAAGAAAAAGTAAGCGGCGTCCGGTGACTGTCCCACTCGAGGGGCATGGCGATAATCCCGGGGCGGAATCGGACATTTTGCCTAGCCGGTCGCCGCTGCCTGATGATGGTGCAATGGCTTCGGAACGCAAACAGATAGTGCAGGGCGCAATCAACGCATTGCCCACAAGACAGCGGGCCGCACTTGTTCTTTCCTACTACCACGGCCTCACACACAAGGAAATCGCCGAAGCCATGCAATGTGCACCGGGCACAGTAAAAACCCATTTATCAAGAGCGCTTGTAGCGCTTGCAAAACTACTACCGGACATGGAGGGCGAAACTGCGTGAAGGATCATCTTTCACAGGAAGACCTTGTCAATTGCCAGTTTGAACTTGGCAGTGATGAGCAGGCCTCTGCCTGGAAGCAGCACCTTGCCGAGTGTGAGAGTTGTCGAACCGCGCTCGCCAAATTGAAAGCGAAGTTCTCTTCGCTCGACCTGCTCAATGTTGAGATGGTAGTACCGCAGAACCTGGTCAATGACCTGTTGAACAAGGTGCAGAGCGCACCGGTTAGTACCAGGATCATCACCTGGCCAAGAATGCTCGGGCTGACTGCGGCTGCCGCAGTCATTCTTATCCTGGCAGCGCCGCACCTCTTCAAGGATCCGGACTTGTCCGATCCCCAGCTTGCGGCAAAGCCGGGAATGGCAACATCAAAAGAAATAGCTGTCCTCAAGGCAGAGGAGCCGTTCCCGCCGGCCAGCGCCATAGAACTCAATGTTCTACCGACACGCGATGACGTTCAGCTAACGATCTACAACTCTGCCGACCTGACGCTGGTTCGCGAAAAGCGCAACCTCACGATGAAAGCAGGCTGGAACTGGATGCAGTTCATGTGGGTCAACACGCTGATCGATCCTACATCACTCAGGCTGGAGCCGATGAAATACAAAGACAAGATCGATGTTCAGGCATTGGTTTTCCCCCCACGTCTGGGTGAACTCGGACGCTGGCTGATCTTCTCGGAGGTGAGCGGACAGGTACCGGTCGAGATCACGTATCTGACCAGTGGCCTGTCCTGGCGCGCATTCTACATGGGCACAATGTCGCCCGATGAGAAGACAATGAAACTCGAAGCGTACGTACGGGTCATTAACAAGAGTGGCGAAGATTACGAGGAAGCACAAACCCGCCTGATCGTCGGTGAGGTCCACCTGCTCGACGAAGTCGCACGGCTCGCTCGCCGAAAATATCCCTACGGACGGCCAATCGATCCATATGCCACACGGGAGTCAGGGAAAGACGATGATGAGAGGCGCAGGGAAAAAGGAAAGTATGTGTTATGGTCGGACGGCCCACCGCCTGACGAGGACGAGGAAGGCGGGGAACTGATGACGCATAAAAAGGATATCAAGAAGGAAGGGCTGAGCGAGTATTTCCTCTATACAATAGAAGGAAAAGAGACGATCCCGCATAGATGGGCGAAACGCTTGCCGAGTTTTGATGTGTCCGATATCCCGATAGAGAGTCTCTACAAATATGATGAGGAACGGTGGGGGCGCAGCGCGATGCGGTTTGTGTCGTTCGCCAACGACAAGGATCACAAGCTTGGAGAAACCCCGATTCCGAACGGTCGCATGCGAATCTACCGAAGACTGGATGAAGAGAAGCACCTCGCGTATGTCGGTGGAGCGGAGATCAAATATGTGCCCATAGAGGAAGATATTGAGCTGGATCTTGGACGCGCGCGCCAGGTCGTCGTTGAGCCCAAGCTGATGAACTACAAGACAGACAACTATCTCTACAACGGGCGTGGCGATGTTGCTGGCTGGGATGAGATCCGGGAGTGGCGAATAACTGTCAAGAATACGCGTAAGATCCCTGTGACGCTGGAGATAACACGGGGATTCAACAGGCCGCACTGGACCTTGGAACCCATGCAGGACGGCGGCTACGAAAAACATGATGCGACACACGCGCGGTTCAACGTTGAGCTGGAGCCAGGTTCGAAGAAGGAGATCATCTACAGGGCAACGACATATCACGGGACAAGAGAACAATTTGCAAAATGAACGGGTCAAACAGGAGATGAGAATGAAGAAAATCGGTATTATGACAATAGTAGGGCTGATCGCGGTATCAGCTGTGGCCAAGATTGATCTTGTGACCTTGCCGCAGCGCGAGACGGTGCAGATGACGATCTATAACTCTGCGGATCTAACGCTGGTACGTGAGAGTCGAGCGTTGACGCTTCAGAAGGGATTGAACAAGTTGCAGTTCTCCTGGGCGAACACGTTGATAGATCCGACAAGCCTCGAGATGATGGCCAAGGCGAATGCGGATAAGATCGACATCTTTGACCTGACCTATCCGCCACGAGTGCGTGAACTGGGTCTGTGGAGCATCAAGAGCGGTGTGAGCGGAAAGGTGCCAGTCGAGATCAGCTACCTGACGAGCGGCCTGTCCTGGCGCGCTTTCTATATGGGCACCTTGTCTGCTGATGAGAAGACGATGTTCCTCAAGGGATATGTACGTGTCACGAACAATAGCGGTGAGGATTATGAGAATGCGCAGACCCGGTTGATCGTAGGGAAGGTGCATATCCTCGACCAGATCGCGGCACTTGCACGCCGACAGTATCCTTACGGCAGGCCCGGCACTTATCCGCGGCCGATGATGGACATGGCTCCGCCGGAAATTAGCAGAGAGAAATCCTCGATGACGTATGCGCGCGCGGTGCAATCGTCGGTCGCCACGCCGAAAGTGATCAAGAAGGAAGGGCTGAGCGAATACTTTCTCTATACGATCGCAGGGACAGAGACGATCCGGACAGGCTGGTCGAAGCGGCTTCCGAGTTTTGAAGCCAAAGCAGTGCCGGTCGTCAACCTCTACAAGTATGAAGAGGAACGATACGGTCGGTCGGTCATCCGGTTCCTGAGCTTCAAGAACGACAAGGAACACAAGCTTGGCGAGACCCCGATTCCTGGCGGGATGCTGAAAATCTATCGCGCGGTTGATGATGAGCAGCATTTGTCATACGAAGGGCAGTCGAGTTTCAAATATATCCCCGTTGAAGAAGATGTGGAGCTTAACCTTGGTCTTGTTCAGAATGTCGTTGTTGAGCCGAAACTGATGAACCAGAAGACCGACAGGTATCTGTTCGACAGGAATGGGAATCCGAACGGCTGGGACGAGATCCAGACCTGGAAGATGACGGTCAAGAATACGCGCGATGTTGCGGTGAAGATCGAGATACAGCGGAATGTTCACGCAAGGAACTGGGATCTTGAAAACAAGGGGGAGCCCGGAAAGTACGAGAAGGTGGATCTGGACACCGTGAAGTATACGCTGGAGCTGGCGCCACGGTCGGAGAAGGTGTTTGAGTACGTATTGACGAAGCATCATGGGCGGAGAGCGGACTAGCCGCGTGGCGGCGGTTGTTGGTTATTTGTTAATTGGGGAAAAGAAAAGGAGAAGACGATGAAGAAAAGATGGATAGTTGGAATGATGGTGTTGGTGATGTTGGCAGTAGTCGTTGTGTCGGCGCAGGCAAGAATCAAGTTGGTTGCATTGCCGGAACGTGGCGCTACGATCATCAGGCTTGATAATCCGCAGGCGACCTTGATCGAGGAAGAGCGTGTTCTGACCCTTCAGAAGGGCGTGAACAAAGTCGATTTCTCATGGAAGGGCGTGAGTATTGACTCTGATTCGATCAGGCTGACGGTGCTCTCGCATCCTGAAAACGTCAACCTTCTCAATGTCAGTTATCCGCCAAATGAGGCGGCGTTGGTCTGGGAGATCAGCAGTGCGGCTGCTTTTGAGGAGAAGGTAAGGATCAGCTACCTGCTGCGAAATATTGACAGGATGATCACTTATAAGGGCGTTGCTGACAAGGGGGAGATGAAACTTGACCTCAAGAGTCATCTCATTCTCAGGAATTTCTCGGGTGAAGATTTCGCCAAGGCCCTTGTACTGCTCGATTACGGTGAAGCTTTTGAGCAGGGCATAGATCACGAAGAGACCAAACAGTTGTTGTTCCTCAAAGCAGACGGTACTCCAATTGAGAAGGTATGGAAGTTTGATGCTGCACGTCTTCCCTGGGATCCGGAGAAAGTGTCCGGCAACGTGGGTATTCCCGTGACGTACAAGATCGAGAACTCCGAGAAGAGCGGTCTTGGCAAGTTTGCACTCTGGGGTGGTAAGGTCCGGCTTTATCAAGACGATGGCAATGGCGGCACAATCTTCCTTGGCGAAGATCGCGCTACCGTTGATGGTAAAACGGCACAGATCGTACCCGTTGGCGAGAAGATGGAAGTCTACATCGGAGATAGCCGTGACATCGTGGTGACTCAACGCAAGATGCGGGACAAGAAGATCAATATCAGGCGGAACAACGGCAACAGAGTCGTTCTCTACGATACCGATGAATTGATCACGGCCAAGATCGAGAACTTCAAAGACAAGCCCGCGAAGCTCACGATGATCCAACATATTCGCGGGCAGTGGGACATGAAGAAGTGCAACATGGATTACAAGCGTAAAGATGCTTCCACGCTGGAATTCGAGATCGAGTTGCCCGCCAAGGGGAAGAAAGAACTCTCGATGCATTATCATCGCAGGAATGTGAGGTGATTAACTATACGGCTCGACCCTACGTTGCCCGAGGCTATGCAGGGCGCAGCAGAGTCTTGCCCTCCATGTGTGCAGGAACTGGCCGCAAGCCACAGAGAGAATCTCAAACAGAGAGAATAAAATAATGAGAAAGACATTCATGGTTCTGATGGTGATGCTTCTGGCGGGTAGCGTGTTGGCAAAAGTCGACCTGGTTACCTTGCCGCAGCGCGATACAGTACAGATGACGATATATAACTCTGCGGACTTGACGTTGATCCGCGAGAGTCGCGCGTTGACGCTCCAGAAAGGACTGAACAAGCTCCAGTTCTCCTGGGCAAACACCCTGATAGATCCGACGAGTCTTGAGATGTTGCCCAAGGCCAATGGTGACAAGATAGATGTCTTTGATCTTACTTTCCCGCCTCGTGTGCGCGAGCTGGGATTGTGGAGCATCAAGAGCGCGGTTAGCGGTAAGATACCCGTCGAGATCAGTTATCTTACCAGCGGCTTATCCTGGCGCGCGTTCTATATGGGTACGTTGTCGGCCGATGAGAAGACGATGTTCCTCAAGGGCTATGTACGTGTCACGAACAACAGTGGCGAGGATTACGAGAACGCGCAGACCCGATTGATCGTAGGCAAGGTACATATCCTTGACCAGATTGCAGCGCTTGCGCGGCGTCAGCATCCGTATGGTAGCCCTCTTCCCATGATGGGCAATGGATTGGCTTCCAGACGTTCCGGGCGCGACTTACGGAATGAACTGTCGGAGATGG
>JAUXFM010000013.1 GCA_030622955.1 Lentisphaerales bacterium | reverse complement strand
TGAGTTTCCTCCTTCGATCCGCTCAAGCGTTCGTTTGCCTATCCCCGCCTGCTTCGCCAGTTCAGCCTGTGTAAGTCTCTTACCGATACGGCGTTCCGCCAAAGCGCGACCCAACTCAGACAGTATAGCTTCGTCACCCAGGTACTCTTCTGTTTTCATAGTCGCCACTATAGGCGAATACCTGGCTTATATGCAAGATAATTCGTCAGACATGACGAATTCGCAAAAGAGTCCTTTTCTCGCCAAAAGCGGCGAACAGGTCCGTCATGAGCGATCTGTTCGTCATTTCTGGCGAGATTTAGAAAAGCCACCTCACTATTTCTAAATGGCAAAATCACGAAAAAGTATCAATACTGGGAGGAGAATATCATGATCTGGATAAATGAAGAACCCAATAGAGAAGAGTTTCTGGCCGATATCAACCGGAAACTGGCGGAGAAATCCCGCCTGCACAATCCTATGTTTTAAGTATCTTTACGAGCCGGACGCGTAACTTTCTGGCATGCGATAGGGGACATGCAATATATCTTACGCCATCCACACAAGGGCATCTCCACTCTATGAGCCTGTCCGGTAAAGGTAGACACCTGTGCGGCAAAGGGGGAAGACTATGTCTACTATGAAAACACACGGACAAATATGGCGACGGCTTCAGGAAAGATGCTGTCCGACTGTTAAATCGCAGCTCTCGGCTTGGGCTGCATCCTACAGCGTGAAGCCCAATGATTTTGCGCAGCGGAAGCCTACGAAGGGCTTGCCGGCTCTGTTGCAGCCCTCTTTCATTTTTTGATCGACGGGAAAGCCCCGAGCATAGGTTCTTAGTCCCTCATCGCCAGCTCCCATATACGAACTTCCGCGAATAACATGCCCCTTGCGCCCCCTTGCCGGGCCCTTGGGGTTCTTGACGTCGGAAATTGAGTAATATCTTGGTGAATAGAAGTCGTAAACCCATTCTGCGGCATTTCCGGCCATGTGCAGGCAGCCATAAGGACTCGGCGTTTCCTGGCGCCATTGAAAATCCGGGTCGTTCAATGGCTGGGCAGGAAGGTGCTTGTCTACAGCCCACGTTACCGCACCTAATGTGCGTTTGGGCTTGTCTGGCTTCCTGTTCTCTACTGCCTCTGTCGATATGCAGCCACAGCCCGCGTGTGCATCTTCCTCTTCAGGGGGAGGCAATGGACTGTCCGATTCCCACTTTTCCGCGATAAATGTGCGGCCCTTTGAGGAATTGATCGCGCGCTTGGAGGGAGCTTCGTTGCCCCAGGGATATAGACGCCCGTCAGCACTACGTGCAGCCAGCTCCCATTCGGCCTCAGTGGGCAATCGTTTCTTGCTCCACTTGGCGAAAGCATATGCATCGTACCAGTCCACCCCAATGACAGGCTGTCTGGCCCCGGCCAAGTTGTCAAACTTCCAGCTTTCCGGCGAATGCTCCTTCAAGGGTGGAGCGTCGGCGTGCTCCATCGAGGAATCGCCTGTCTTCTTTACGTATTCGACAAACTTGCGGTATTTCTCATTAGGCACTTCGTACTTATCCATGAGGAAGGGGCTCACATATACGATGTGCATGGGGAATTGACTGTCGCCCGGGCCGGCATCCCGTTTTCCCATGAGAAAGAACCCACCGGGGATATACACCATGTCCTTGTCGATATTCCGCGGTGGCTTCTTCGTCTTCCTTGCTTCTTCCTCGACATATGCGGCCATTATCTTGTCCTGCAATCGGAGAATGTAACCGAAATCCATCTGGCTAATATCGATCGCGACCTGCTTGTCGCTCATCACCACGTGGTTAATATAAAACTGCAGAAAGGTTGTTGTTTCGATTGCTGCCTGTTCGAAATCCTTCTTCCTTATCATTTCCGGCACTCGGTCTGTCATTATCTTCGGCAGGCGTCTCGCGGCATCTTTGCGCAATTCCCAGTGCTTGTCGTACTCCTCACGGAGCTCAGGATTCCCGTTATAGCTCCTGTCTGAGAGCCTGGAATTCTGCTTGGTCAATTCGGCCAACTTGTCGTTACATGCCAGGAACTCCTTTACAACCGCTCTGACGGGTGTAAACCACTCGCCTTCTATCTTTCTTTCGCCACGCTGGAACTTCCTGAACTCGTCGCGGAGGCTGTTGAGTCTATAACGAACGTCGGACTGCATCGTATGTCCACCGCATTTCTGCGCAAATTCAGACAGAAGTTCTATGGCCTCGCTATATTCTTCTTTTGTAAGGCTGGTGTTTTCATCTGGCTTGTAGTCCTTAAGGGCTACAGCGAATTCTGTTGATCTGTCGGATGGCTCCATTGATTCGATGATTGTCCGCGAGATCGTCTTGGTGTAGTTCATTGTCTCTTTGGAGATAAGCACGACTATCTTGTCGGGAGTCTCACTCGTAAGCTGAGCGTTAAGAGTCTTATTCCTGCCCTTGAATTTGATGGTTACCATCCTGAGGTCGGGGATCAGCGCCTGGGCTTTGTCGGAAAGCTCCTCGCGTTGCAGGGCTTCGGCTGGCACGATGATGGTGAAGAGTATAGCCAGTAAGCATCCGGCCAGCAGATATGTTTTCATGCGTAACAGCCCTCCATATGGCGGTAATTGAGTATTTACATATTAAGGATACACTGGTTGAGGCAGGAATCAAGGATAACGATAGTTTCGATGAAGTGTGAAAGCGTTAGGGATATGCCGTACCTCCGGCGAACCTTTTCCCTGTTCGCCTATCACTTCCACGATATCAAATCTAAAAAAGACTGATCTGTTCCGCAATTTCTTCAGGTATCGTACAGCTGCCCTGGAGATCCTGCGCTGCTTAGCTGCATCTACCGCCGTAGCAGGCAGTCCGAACCTTTCGGTTCGCCGGGTTTTGACTTCCACGAAAACAATAATCTTGCCATCACCTGCAACAATATCCAATTCATCGCGCCGTATTCGAACCCTGCGCCCGACAATCTTCCAGCCCCTTGAACGCAGGAATCGGCAAGCTACTGTTTCGCCCCATTCCCCCGTATTCATGGGCGACCTGCGTATTCTAGATATTAGCTTTCTGAGGATTCCCATCATTGCTTTCGGTCCAGTCGCGAGTGTTACCTATTTCTTTGACCGGTCTAAAGCTCATCCTGTGTATGGGACAGGGCCCATGTTCGTAGAGGGCTTGGATATGCTGTTTCGAAGGGTATCCTTTGTGCCTGTCGAATCCGTACTGCGGGTACTGTTCATGCATCTTCACCATGATCTTGTCTCTAGTGACCTTCGCGACAACGCTGGCCGCGGCGATAGAGAGGCTCTGTTGGTCGCCCTTTACGATGGCCTGTGAATGGCATGGCAGACCCGGCACGGGGAGCCCATCCACGAGAATGCAGTCGGGCGGAACGGGAAGGGCTGCAACAGCTCCTGCCATTGCACGGTGGGTGGCTTTAAGTATGTTTATCCGATCGATCTCGTCATGCTCGCAGAGTCCGACACCTGCATCGGCAATGTCTGAATTCATGAGTAGCTGATAGAAGAACTCTCTGCGTCTGGGGGTCAATTTCTTCGAGTCGGTCAGACCGTCGAGTTCAGAATTCTGAAGCTTGTCGCGATGGAGGATTACCGCAGCAGCTGCTACAGGGCCCGCAAGAGGTCCCCTTCCCGCTTCGTCGATGCCGGCGACCAAGTTGTAGTTCTGGCCCCATGCCTGACGTTCGAAGTCGAGCAAATCGCACACCCGTCAGTTCTTCTTGCGTTCTTTGAGGCGCGTCTTCCTTGCAGACAGTGATCGCAAATAATAGAGCTTGCTACGTCTCACGCGTGCCGATCTCTCAACTTCGACCTTCGCGAGTTGTGGTGAATGCACGGGGAAGACACGTTCCACGCCGACGCCATGCGAAAGTCTTCTGACGGTAAAGGTCTCAGTCGAGCCGCCGCCACGGCGTGCTATGACTGTACCGGTAAATAGCTGCACGCGTTCTTTGTCGCCTTCCTTGATCTTCACATGCACCTTGACAGTATCGCCGACCTCAAATTCGGGCACCTGATCCTGTTTCAGGTTCTCCTGCCTGATCTTGTCCAATATCGATAAATGCATCATATTCTTTCGCCTCCTGAAAAAGTAGGTATTACCCTATACGCAGTTCGTGAAACATCAAGCCTAGTTTTAAGGAAAAGTTGAGATCAGCCATTTATTCTAGTCGTCGCAGAGGTCAGGCCGGCGTTCTCTAGTCCGTAATTCAGCCTGCTTTCGCCGCCAGGCAGCAATCTTCTCGTGATCGCCGGAAAGCAGGATTTCAGGCACTTCCATGTCTCTAAATAGCTGAGGGCGAGTATATTGAGGGAATTCCAGGAGCCCCTCGGTGAAGCTATCCTGGCGAGTGGCCTCTTCTGCACCCAGGGCGCCGGGCAGTAGCCTTACGACGGCATCTATCAGGACCCCGGCAGCAATTGTACCATTTGTGAGCACGTAATCGCCTATCGATATTTCATCTGTTACAATGTGCTGTCTTATTCTTTCGTCGACGCCCTCGTAATGGCCACTGATCAGGATAAGGTGTCCTACATTTGCCAATTCTCGGGCTTTCACCTGTTTGAATGCCTCGCCTTGCGGGGTCATCAGGATAACACGCGAGTTCTCGGTTCTCACAGATTCGACGGCTGCGAAGATGGGTTCTGGTTTCATCAGCATTCCCGGTCCGCCACCGTAAGGACGATCATCGGCAGTCCGATGCACGTCATTCGTGAAATCGCGGGGGTTGATGAACCTGATGTTGACCAAGCCAGCAGCTACAGCACGCCCAATCATGCTTTCTTCAAGCACACCCCTAAGCATCCCGGGGAAGATGGTGACCAGGTCGATAAGCAGCGGGCTGCTCATGTCTGGTCAGGCCGTTTGGCTTGCTGCGGCATTCTTTCGTTCCTGGCGCATCAATCTCTTGACCGTATCGCTTGGTAATGCGCCTTTGCTGAGCCAATGCTCAATGCGATCGAGCTTAAGCTTGAAATTCACGCCTGTTTGTTTCGGGTCATACCATCCAAGGATTTCAAGGAATCGCCCATCACGCGGCGATCTTGTATCGGCGGCGACAATCCTGTAGCAGACGTCCTTGTTGGCGCCCGTTCGTCTCAGTCTGATCTTCACTGACATTTACTGCATCTCCATAACTACTTATTCGCCGTGGCCGGCTGTTTAAATGTAAGCCCAGTTTTGCCGACATCAACCTTGACAACCTTGTCCTTCTGCAGGCTGCCCCTGAGAATCTCTTCGGCAAGCTGATCTTCCACGTATTTCTCGACTGCCCGCCGCAATGGCCGGGCACCGAGGGTTTCGTCATAGCCCTTGTTGATCAGAAACGTCCTAGCCGACTTATTAAGCTCCAGCTTGATGCCCTGTCTGGCAAGGCGTCCGCCTATCTTTGCAAGCTCGAGATCCAGGATCTTCTCAACATCAGCCTTGGTAAGCTGCCTGAAAACGATGATGTCGTCAAACCGATTCATGAATTCAGGCTTAAAAACTTTCTTGGCCTCTTCGAGCATTTTGCCCTTCAGATGCTCATGATTGGTGGTTCCGGAAGCATCGGAAAAGCCCAGCCCGCTGCCCTTTTTGACGTGTTGGCCGCCCAGATT
The DNA here is from genome assembly GCA_030622955.1 of Lentisphaerales bacterium. Taxonomy (GTDB): domain Bacteria; phylum Verrucomicrobiota; class Kiritimatiellia; order JAUXFM01; family JAUXFM01; genus JAUXFM01. The sequence continues at coordinate 31,412 of JAUXFM010000013.1, read as the reverse complement.
CGAGGTCAATATGACCACTGTATTGCGAAAATCGATGTGTCGGCCAAGGCTGTCAGTCACTTTTCCTTCCTCTAGGAGCTGCAGGAGGATGTGCATAAGATCCGGATGCGCTTTTTCGGCCTCGTCAAACAGGACCACTGAATAAGGGCGTCTGCGTACACGTTCGGTAAGCTGACCCCCTTCTTCATGGCCGATGTAGCCAGGCGGCGATCCGACAAGCCTGGAGACCGTGAATTTCTCCATGAACTCAGACATATCGATTTGGATGAGTGAGTCAGCATTATCGAACATGAATTCCGTCAGTGCCTTGGCCAGTAGAGTCTTGCCAACACCTGTTGGCCCCAGAAATATGAAAGAGCCTATTGGTCTCGCAGGATCCTTGAGGTCTGCTCGCGACCTACGCAATGCGCGACAGATGCTGCCTATGGCCTCAGTCTGGCCTATGACATTCTTGGCGAGTTGATTTTCCATATCCAACAGTCGCGAAAGTTCGCGGCGATCCATCTTTTTGAGAGGAACTCCGGTCCATTTTGAGACAATGGCCATCATATCCTCAGCAGAAATCTTGATCTTCTTCTCTTCGCTCTTCTCTCGCCATTTTGTAATGCTCTCGTCAAGGGCGTTTCGTTCTTTCTTTTCCTTGTCCCTGAGTTCGGCGGCATCCTCAAAGCGCTGATTGCTGATGGCCTCTTCTTTCCTGCGGCAGATTTCCTTTATGCTGGACTCACGCTTCTTGAGTGATGGCGGGTAGGTTGTTGCGGCGATCCTCGCGTGCGAGCCTGCTTCATCGATAACATCAATTGCCTTATCCGGCAGGAAGCGGCCGGTGATGTAGCGATCGGCAAGGCGCGCAGCAGATTCAAGCGCCTCGTCACTGTAGATGACATGGTGATGCTGCTCGTATTTTTCGCCGACACCCCTGAGGATTTGCACCGTTTCATCGACGCTCGGCTCATCAACGAGGATTGACTGGAATCTTCGCTCCAGGGCGGAATCCTTTTCAATATGCTTCCTGTATTCGTCCATCGTGGTGGCTCCGACGCACTGCAGCTCTCCGCGCGCAAGCATGGGCTTGATGATATTGGAGGCGTCCATTGCACCTTCAGCAGATCCTGCACCGACGATCGTGTGTAGTTCGTCAATAAAGAGAATGATGTTCCCGGCCCGCTTGATCTCGTCCATTACGGCCTTTATGCGTTCTTCAAACTGGCCACGATACTTGGTCCCGGCGATCATGAGGGCGAGGTCAAGAGCTATGACCCTTCTGTCGCGGACCATTGCTGGTATGATGCCATCGGATATAGCCTGCGCGAGTCCCTCTACAATCGCAGTTTTGCCGACCCCCGCTTCTCCGAGGAGCACGGGGTTGTTCTTTGTCCGTCGGCAGAGGATCTGGATGGCTCTTTCAAGCTCTTCCGAGCGACCGATTACCGGGTCAAGCTGGGACTTGGCGGCCATCTCCGTCAGATCACGTCCGAATGCGTCCAGTGCGGGAGTCTTTGACTTGGCCTGCGGTTTTGCTGCTTTGGGTGGTTCCTGTTCGACATATTGCGGGTCAAAATTGGGATCAAGTTCCTTCATAATCTCGACGCGAACAGTATCAAGATCCACGCTGAGGTTTTCGAGAACATGTGCCGCGACGCCTTCCCCTTCGCGGAGCAGGCCCAGGAGTATATGTTCTGTGCCGACATAAGAATGGTTCAGCGAACGTGCTTCCGCTGCTGCCAGATGAAGGACCTTCTTGGCCCGTGGTGTGAATGGCGGCTCTCCAACTGTCTTTGTTTCGGGGCCCTGCCCCACCATCTTCTCGACCTCCAGCCGCACGCTGTCGAGCGAGATACCCATCTTCTCCATCACGCTGACGGCCACGCCCTCACCCAGGGCGACGAGCCCTAGCAGCAGGTGTTCTGTCCCCACGTAAGGATGATTAAAATGCTCTGCCTCTTGCCTTGCAAGTTGGACCACTTGCTGCGCGCGAGGGGTGAAATTGCTAAAGTTAGTCATATTCTTTCCTTCTAATACATCAGAGCATCTTTCAGTCGTTCCCTGATAACGCGTGCTCTTGCTCTATCTCTATGGTCGGGAGAAAGTACTTTCCCTTCTATTTTCTGAAGATGTCCGGCTTGCGTCAAGAGCATAAGTTCATCGATCTGCGGGATTTGAATTCCGCTGAGCATACCAATCTCAAGCCCGAGTCTAAAAGCCGAAAGCAGATCAAGTGCCTCTTTTGATGAAAGTAGATGCGCATGCAGTAGTACGCCCATGGATCTTCCCACATAATCGCGGATGTACTCCTGTTTATCGTCCATTAGTTGGTCCCGGGCGTTGTTTTCGTGGTTTTTGACCTCGTCAACAATGATCGTTAGACTCTGTATGATCGATTCCTCTGAGTATCCGAGCGTCATCTGGTTGGATATCTGGAACATATTCCCGAAAGCTTCCGACCCCTCGCCGGATATTCCTCTCACCGCATAACCCATCTTGTTCAAACCCCTGATCATGGGATCTATTTCCTTCATCAGGTGCATGCCAGGCAGATGCATCATGACACTTGCCCGCAAGCCAGTGCCTACATTTGTAGGGCAGGCCGTCAGGTAGCCCAACTCAGGAGAGAAGGCATATTCCAGGACTTCTTCGAGTTCATCATCAATTGAAGAGATCATCTCCCAGCCCTTCATCAGGTCCATGCCCGGTGAAATGACCTGCAGCCGGATATGGTCCTCTTCATTGATCATTAGCACAATCCTCTGATCCGGGGTAATGAAGACACCACTTCCGTTGTCTCTTTCCATCAATTCAGGACTCAGGAGCTGTCGCTCGTGGAGCACGAGCTTGTCGAGGCCATCCAGATCACCGGTATGGAGGAATTCCGCATCGCGCAGTGCTTGCACTGATGAGATGGTATTCCTGATTTCTTCGCAAAGCGAGGCAGATTCTCTGGCCCCGGCCCAGCCGGGGAACGCTACACCCCTGATGTTGCGAGCCAACCTCAATCGGCTGCTGATGATTGTGCCGTCGAACTTCTTTGGGGAAAGCCATGCGCCCTGCCTAGCCAGCAGTTCTTCAACCTTCATGTTGAACGCTCCGGGCATTCTTGCGCCGCTTACCTGGAGTGGATTGTGCGGCTGCGAGGAGGTCACGCAGCTTTGCGGCCTCTTCGAAGTCCTGCTTGGATATTGCATGTTGGAGTCGCTGCTGCATCATGGTTTCCTGTGACGTCATTTGTCGACTGGCAGGAATCTTGCCCTCATGTTTTGTCGATTTGTGGATGCTTTTGAATAGTCCTTCAAGCTCTGTTGCGAACATCGTGTAGCAGGCTGGACAACCCAGGCGTGAAGTCTTTCTGAAGTCACTGCGCCTGAGGTGACATTTGGGGCAACTCTTCTCCATGGCGTCCTTTCTCAGCTCTTCCTCGCTGGATGTCCCGTATAACGCTTCTGTCAGTGATGGGCCTGATGCAAGCCCCAGCCCGCTCTGTTCGGCACATTCGTGACAGAGCTGGATCTTCTGTACCTGACCGCTGATAACCTGTGTCAGGTAAACAGTTGCTTCTCTTTTATCGCATCCATCACACTGCATGGTAGTAAGTGCCCTATTTGATTGGTGTGCCGACTGATCGCGCGTAGGCAGTGAACTGCTTCGCGAGCTTTTTCGTTATGATGCCCGGCTGACCGGCCCCGATCTTGCGCCGGTCGATATCTACGACCGCTATGACCTCGGCGGCAGTGCCGGTCAAGAAGACCTCATCCGCAGTATACAGATCATAGCGCATCAGCGTCTCTTCGGCGACCTCGTATCCGTTCTGGGTTGCCAGCTCCATAACTACTTTCCTGGTGATGCCGTCCAGTATGCCAGCATGTGTCGGCGGCGTCCGCAGGCAGCCGTTAGTGACTGCAAATATGTTGTCGCCGGTGGCTTCGGAAACGAATCCCTGCTGGTTCAGCATGATAGCCTCTATACAGCCCGCATTGATGGCCTCTATCTTTCCCAATACGTTATTCAGGTAGTTCAGGCTTTTCAGGCTGGGGCTGCATGCCTCTGAATGGTTCCGTATGGTTCCGGCCGTGATCACCTTCAAGCCCGTATCGTACAGCTTCTTCGGGTAAAGCTGAATCTTGGCCGCTATAATGATGATCTGCGGTGTCTTGCAGATGAAAGGGTTTAGTCCCAGTGTGCCCACACCCCTGGTGACTACCAGTCGGATATAACCGTTCATCGTCTTGTTCGCCTTGCAAGTGCGTATAACATCCTTGGTTATCTGTTGCTTGCTAATAGGGATCTCAAGGGCTATTGCCTTGGCGGACCGGTAAAGCCTGTCAATGTGCTCGTCGAGAGCGAAGACTCTCCCGTTATAGGAGCGGATGCCTTCAAAAACACCATCGCCGTAAAGCAGGCCGTGGTCAAAGACCGAGATTTTCGCCGCACTCTCTGGGACCAATCGGCCATTCATGCAGATCTTCATGCTATATTCCTTGTTGGGGAGTTAAAAATGGTGCACCCGAGAGGAGTCGAACCTCCACGGCCTTGCGGCCACAAGGTCCTGAACCTTGCGTGTATGCCAATTTCACCACGGGTGCACAGTCAAAAAAACTATTTCTTGTCAGCCTTCTTCGGGCTCCTCTTTACCTCGCTCGCGGGATACGGAGCCCCGTCTGCATACTGTTGTGTCTGCGCCGCAAGCGTAATGGCCTTGATTGTCGTATTAAAGACAGTCCTCGTATAGACCTCATTTCCAGATTGATGTATTATTGTCATGTTTCCCTTGCCGTCAAACTCAATCTCAGGTTCAAATATCCCCAGGTATTCACCGAGGTCAAAAACCCCGTAATTCATCGTTTCCTTGAGGTCCGACACCGTAAGGAAAAGGTGGCGCATGCCGTCTCTGCGCCAATAGCGAAGAGAATATAGTCTCATTTCCGAAGAGGAGCCGATTACTCCCCGGGCTTCCTTTTTTAGAAATATTCCGCGGACAATATCGACTATTGCGAACTCTGATGCGTACGACGCGTAACCAATATCGATGACGGCTTTTACCAGATATTGCCCCATTTTGTTCATGGAGTACCTGTCACGTATATCAACCTGGACTGCTTCAAAGTCGCCGGGGCGCAGGACCATGAGTGGTACAAGGCGCTTTGTGCCCACGATCTTCAATTGCACATGCCTTTGCTGCTCTATGAGGAACTTGAGTTTTGCGCCACCGCCGCTGCCATCGACTACCAGGGGGATTCCGCTGGTATTCTTCACCACTACCCGCGCAATTATTGGCTCGAATTGCAGGACGCTCTTATGCTCAAACTTCAGTACAAGTGAGACCTGGGATAGACCTACTGTCGGCAATACAATGCATAAAAGCAGGATAGCGAGCCTCTTCATTTACTTCTCACCCCATTCTTGTTCGACAATGTCCAACAGGATATGTAAGAGCAGTTGATGGACTTCCTGGATCCTTGCGGTCTCCGTCCCCTTCACGATCAGTTCAATGTCAGCCTTGCCGGCGAGCTCGCCGCCGTCTCGTCCGAGCAGCGAGACAACCTTTACATTCTTCGCTCGGGCGGCATCAAGCGCCAGCTCGAGATTTCGCGCTTTTCCACTTGTGCTGAACAGCACAAGAAGATCTCCCTCGCAAGCCAATCCCTCTATCTGCCTGCTGAAGACACAGTCGAACCCGTAATCATTGCCTATACAGGTCAGCACCGTTGGATCAGCAACCAGAGCCACCGAAGGCAGTGCCTTCCGATCACCCAGGAAGCGGCCGATGAGTTCTTCGGACATGTGAAGTGCTTCGGCAGCACTCCCGCCATTGCCCGCTGTAAGCACCTTGCCCCCACTCTCAAAGGTATCGAGTATTGTGGAACCGATGTGTTCAATAACCGCAATCGAGTCCATGAGGCCGGAAATGGTTCTCGCAGAGGCCTCTATCTGGGCCATGATACGCTCTCTGCTAATCCTCTTGTCCTGCATCTTCTGCTTTGCCTCCCAAATTAAGGAGGAATCATAACATCTACAGTGATTATGTCCAATAGGAAGAAATGCTTAATGGTTGCCGGCCCGAGTCGACTCGGCTACTGTCGGCAATAGATGATTTATGCTAGATGGAATACGGTAGAGCTACTGACATGCAGTTAGACATCATAGATCTCGGCATAATGCAGTACGCTCAATCGTGTAACATTCAGCGGGAGCTGGCCGCTCGCCGTGCAGCGAATGAAGTGCGTGACACCCTTCTGCTGGTCGAGCATCCTCATGTCTACACCATGGGCAGAAACGCAAATGAGGCGAACCTGCTGCTACCAAGAAAAGATATCGCGGACATGGGCATTGACATTGTAGAGACAGATCGTGGTGGGGATGTAACCTATCATGGTCCCGGCCAGCTCGTATGCTACCCTATCCTGCATCTTGCCGAGCGTGCGCGTGAGGTTTCTCTATACGTGCGGAAGCTGGAGGGCTCCATTATTGAGATGCTGTGCCACTTCGAGTTGGCAGCGCAGCGGGATCATCGACATCGCGGTGTATGGATCGGGGATCGGAAGATTGCCGCGGTTGGTGTAAGGATTGCAAAGAGCGTAACGACACATGGCTGCGCCATCAACGTGAGAACCGATCTTTCCTGCTATCGTGGGATCGTGCCATGCGGGATCCGGGACAGGGGCCTGGCATCAATGCATGAGCTGCTTCCCGACATCACTATTGACGAGGCTAAGCGGGAGTTCATGATATGCTTCAAGTCTGTTTTCGGCTACGATTGAGAATCTTCACTCATGTCCATTGAAAAACAAAGAAAGCCCGACTGGCTCCGAGTCAGAGTGCCGCAGGGAGATGATTATGTGCGACTGAAGAAGCTCATCCGCGCCACTGGTCTTCATACGGTTTGCGAAGAGGCGCTCTGTCCTAATCTTGGTGAATGCTGGAACGCCGGCCGTGCCACAGTGATGATACTTGGTGATAAGTGTACGCGTGACTGCACTTTTTGCAATGTTGGTTCCTATCCCACAAGCGGCTGTGATCCACATGAGCCCGAGCGCGTGGCTTCGGCCCTCAAGGGGCTGCATCTGAAACAAATCGTCATAACTTCTGTTACGCGAGATGATATGCCGGATCATGGAGCAGCAATCTGGGCAAAGACGATTGAGCTCGCACAGGGAGTGAATCCAGAACTGCTCGTAGAGGTCTTGGTCCCCGATTTTGGTGGGGATTGGAAGTGCCTGAGAGTGGTGCTTGATGCTCGCCCCTATATTCTGGGACACAACCTGGAAACCGTGAGCGAGCTTTATCCGGCCCTGCGCCCTAGTTCGGATTATCAACGATCTCTTGAGCTGCTGAAGCGGGCCCATGATTTCGGGCTGACCACAAAAACTGCAATAATGCTGGGGGTCGGTGAGAGTAAAGAGCAGATCTTGCGCCTGATGGATGATGCCCTTGCACAGGGCTGTTCGATCTTCTACATCGGTCAATACCTTCAGCCGACAAGAGAGCATTATCCGGTACAGCGGTATGTCCATCCTGACGAGTTTTGTGAGTATGAGCAGCTCGCGCTCAAGCTGGGATTCAAGTCAGCCGTTGCGGGTCCACTTGTCCGGAGTTCTTATCATCGCTCCTGACCTACCGCTGTTCACCACTTCTGGTTAGTCGCCAGGCATAGATTTTGCCCGCTTTTCCTTGACGACCTGAGCTGGCATGATCAAAATGCGTCGGCAAAACGAGACCATTTGCCTTGGAGGAACTATAATGACTAAGAACGCAATTCTTGAAGAGTTCATGAAGATTAATGGGGGGATAGGTCTGACTTTTGACGATGTCTCCCTGGTTACGCAGTACGCCGATTTTCTACCCGATGAGGCCGACATAACCACGAAACTGACTCGGAACATCAAGCTCAACATTCCCTTTGTCAGCGCTGCAATGGATACCGTGACCGAGGCCAACATGGCGGTGGCAATGGCGATGCAGGGCGGGATCGGCATTATACACAAGAACCTTGACCCCATAACTCAGGCATCGGATGTGGCTACGGTGAAACGGCATTTGCACGGGCTTATTGTTGATCCTGTCGTTTTCAAGGCGAGCGACACTGTCGAGGGGATAAAGCAGGAGATCAAGGGGCGTGGTTTTTCTTTCAGTGGCTTCCCCGTAGTTAATGAAGCTGGGAACGTGGTTGGCATTGTTACTGCGGCAGATCTGAAATTTGCCGAGAGCCCTGAATCCAGGGCGGCGGACGTGATGACCCAAAAGGTCGTAACCGCCCCTCCCAAAACGACCTTGCAGCAAGCCTATGAGTTAATGAAGCGGCACAAGATTGGTAAGTTGCCGCTGGTTGAAGATGGGAAACTGCTCGGGCTCTACAGCTATAGTGATGTAAGGACATTGGTCGAGAATATTGAATCCGTAATCAATCGCGATTCACAGTACAGGCTCAGGGTTGGTGCTGCCATAGGGCCGGGCGACCAGAAACGAGTTGAAGCCTTGGTGGACGAGGAAGTGGATGTGCTTGTTGTGGACACGGCGCATGGCCACTCCAAGGGCGTCATTGATATGGTTCGCTGGTCAAAGAAACATTATCCTGAGATCGATATCATAGCGGGTAACATTGGTACTGCTGAGGCGGCCAGCGATTTGATGAAGGCCGGCGCCGATGCCGTCAAGGTCGGGATCGGACCGGGCTCGGTCTGTACGACGCGTGTCGTGTGTGGTGTCGGTGTGCCCCAGATAACAGCTATTTACGAAGCATGCTCAGCGCTGAAGGGAGAGATCCCGGTGATCGCCGATGGTGGCATCCGCCAGTCTGGTGATGTGCCCAAAGCGCTTGTTGCTGGCGCAGATTCAATAATGATGGGTTCTGTCCTCGCAGGAAGCGAAGAAAGTCCGGGCGAAAAAATCATCCACCAGGGTCGGCAGTATGTCGTCTACAGGGGGATGGGAAGTCTCTCAGCCATGAAGGAAGGAACGGGTAGCAGGGATCGCTATGCACAGAAAGATGCGGCTGAAGAGGAACTGGTCCCGCAGGGTGTTGAAGGGATCGTTCCTTACGCCGGTAGCCTGAAGAAGGTGTTGACCCAATATGCTGGCGGGCTGCGATCCGCGCTTGGTTATTCAGGAACTCCCTCTATTGCTGAACTCCAGAAACGCGGCCGGTTCGGCAGAATATCCTATGCTGCATTAACCGAAGCCCACCCTCACGATGTCAAAATCATGCGTGAAGCGCCGAATTACCGCTCGTCGTAACCGACGAGTGAGTTGTTTCTTATTGTGTGCTCAGGAACGGATTGATCAACTCCTGAATAATGCGAGCCGAGGAACCATCAACTGCATTCCTCAGAATGCTCCAAAGAAGATGCTTGTGAATGTGACTATCGGGGATGTTTCTCGCAGGTCGTCAACAGAAGCGCGTGCCTCAACTATCAGTCCCTTGATTTCGTTGTAGAGGTCTTCATCCTGCACTAGTCGCCCAATGCTCCCCTCCCCGCTTTCTATCTTCGCGGTGAGGTTCTTCAGGGAATTGACCGAAGCGACCATATCATCATAGAGTTGTTCGTCCTCAGACAGCAGCTTGCCAAACATGCCTTTCCCCGAGTTCAGTCGCTCAGCAATGTCACACATGTCGGAAGCGCCTGATTTCATGTCGTCAAGGATCCCGTCATCGATAAAGGCTTCACGGATATCCTTTATGATCTCAGATGCCTCGGCGAGAATATCTACAGGTTTGTCACCAATCAACCGCTTGCCTTCCGGCCAGGGGATGGCGTTGGCACCCTCATCGATGTTCATCTGGCGCCCGCCGAGCGGTGATTTGGATGTTATGAAGAATCTGCAGTCATCCTTCAATGCAGGTCTCCTGTCGAGATTCATGGTCACATGGACACTGTTGTTCTTTTCAAGGCGGAGCGATTTGATCTGCCCGATCTTCATCCCGCGCACAACGACGTCATCCTTTTCACGCAACCCCATAATGTCTTGGAAATACACGTCGTAAGAGTAATGTGGGCGTAGAATGTTGTTGCCAGACAATACGATCGTGAAGATCCCAAGCCCGAGCAGGACAAGCATCACGAAAACACCCACTACAACTTCGACGGTTAGTTCTTTAAGTCTCCAGTCTTTCTTCATTTTGTTGCCCCTTCCCAGGAACCTCGCTTAGTAATGTATTGTGATTCAAGAAAGCCCTTTACTATCGGTTCAGCCGAGCGGATGAACGCATCAGGTGTGGAGAGTTCAATTATCCTGCCACTGTGGAGCATTGCAATCCGGGTGCCTATCGCCAGTGCGCTGTGCAGGTCATGCGTCACTACAACGCTGGTGACAGCCAATTCCCTGCGCATCTGTTCAATCAGTGAGTCGATCGTTCTTGCTGTGACAGGATCCAGCCCCGAAGTCGGTTCATCGTAAAGCACTATACGTGGGTTTCTTACGATCGCCCTCGCAAGCGCAGCACGCTTCACCATCCCTCCGGATATCTCGGATGGCAGTTTGTGAAAGGAATCTTCGAGTCCAACAAGTGCGAGTTTTTCACGCGCCCTGTCAACTATTTCTGTCTCATCCATGTCGGTTTTCTCCCTGAGCGGTAGCGCCACGTTTTCACCAATACTCATCCAGGCCAGCAGTGCCCCACTTTGGAAGAGAACACCGAATTTCTCGCGTATTGTTTCCAGCTCATTAGCTGATGCTTCGCTGATGCAATCGCCATCGATCATGACCCGTCCATCATCCGGGGTCAGGAGCCTCACTATGTTCTTGAGCATCACGCTCTTGCCAGCACCCGATGCCCCCACAATGACAAACGTCTCGCCGTCCTTTATCTCGACATCAATGCCATCAAGAACAGTTTTCTGCCCAAGGATCTTTGTTACATTTTCAAACGTTATCATTCGCGCTTAACCGATAATTCAGGTGTTTCTCATATATAGCAGATCTTCGTAACAAAATATCCTACGATCAGGATGGCTAGGAACGACGCGATCACTGATCTTCGCGTGGCAATGCCCACCCCGACAGCTCCCTGTGAAGCCGAGAATCCTTCGTGACAGGCCACAATGACAATGATGATCCCGAAAAGGAAAGCCTTGAAGAGACCGACATAAAGATCCTTTGTAGTAGCAAACAGCGTCGAGTTGTCAAAATAGGTCCACCATGGCACTCCCAGCTGGGTCACTCCGACGATTCCACCGCCTATCACTCCGGTAACACATGTGTAGAACGAAAGGATTGGCGTCATGATTGCCATTGCGATCAGGCGCGGCATCACAAGGAAGCGGACGGGGTCAATAGACATTGTTTCCAGCGCGGAAATCTCTTCGGAGACAACCATTGTGCCCACTTGCGCGGCTATGGCCGAACCAACGCTGGCCGCCAGTATGAGTCCTGTCATGAATGGGCCCATCTCGCGGAGCATCGAGACCATGACTGCTGTGCCTATGTTTTCTTCGAGATGGAAACGCATCATTTCGATACCCGTCTGAAGTGCCATGATCATTCCGCTGAACAAGGCCACCACGGTGATGACGCCCAGGCTCTTGATGCCGCAGGTGAACATTTGTACGATTACCTCGCGACGCTCCCGTTTCCTGAAGACATACCGGATACTTAATAGGGAATGCCAGAGAAGTAGAAAACCTCTTCCCATGGCACGGCAACCGAGAAGAGCCTGTCTGCCGAACCTGCCGGAAGCGCCACGGGCCGGCGGCAAATATTCTGGTTCACGTGTAACTATGACGGATCTCCCTCTCTCTGTAAGCAGCGTCGTTGAGTATAGCAGAGCTTAATCAGATTGTTATGAAGATTAGTCTTCTTTTTCGGCAGGAGCATCATTCACCCCGAATCTGATATACAGAAATCTGAACGATTTGTCCTTGTCCTTGTTTCGATAGCCGACCAATCCCTTGAGAACATTCCATTCTACCAGTTCAGGATCTGCCACACGGCTTTCCCATGAGAAGAGAGGGAAGAGAGACCATTTCCGCATCTTCCCATGGTTGCGTCTGTGACGGTAGAGTCCCCACAGGAACTCATCTTCCACGAGTGCTCCTTTCCTATCCCTGGAATAGATCGTCCAGAGTGGCCGCCAGTTCCTGCTCATGGGTGAGTCCTGCCTGCCCGGCCAGAGGGCGAGCGCACGAAAGCGCGTGGACCCGCCGCTTCTTTTATAGGACATAAGTGGCCAGATCCTGAAATATCTTTTCTTGACGGTCACGCTGTTGTCCTCCTCCTTCTCGGTCTGTGATTCGTAAGAGATTATGGGCACCAGCAGGAAACGGCGCAGTTCCTCTGTCTCAGTTATCATCCGTCGCTCACCGTGAACAATGGGCCAGAGGAAGAACCAACTTTTTCCATCATGCCGCTTGCGGCTGCCCCAGAGTGGCCAGATATAGGCTTTGTTGACGTCCCCGGAACTGAACTGAAGAAATGGCCAGGGGCAATTGATGGCCATCATTGTAGGGGTTCGCCCCCATTTAAAGAAAGGCGGAAGAAGAGTCCATGAATCCTGATCGCGCAGTCTTGCACGGCCGATCAAGGGGAAAAGAATGAACGAGTAGCCAGAGTTGTCAGGGAAGTTGTAACGGGTGGACGTCCAGAACGGCCAGAGTACAAATCTTCGTTCATAGCGGTTGGCTCGTTTGGATACCCCGTAGAAAGGGAATGCCTTGAACCGGTAAACGCCATCGCCGGTCGATCTTGAGAAGATGGGCCAGAGCACATCGTGCGTGACTACATCATTCACTGTGCTGCGGCAATAGAGGGGAAAGAGTGCGAAGGCAACGCGATCCCTGCCAAGGAATTCATGGATCGTTCCCCCCAAAGGAAACAATGCGAAATAGGGTTCGTCGTCCTTGTCTCTGCCGGTGAAGAGCAGAGGATATATGTGGCAGCGGTGCCGTGCTCGAGCGGCCGCATCGTCGAAATCCTGGCCAAAAGCCGGAAGGAAGTGCCAGTAGCTCTCGCCATCCCGTACCTTTCGCGATGCCAGTGGCCAAAGGAAATCCTGGAGTGACCTGTCCTTGTTCGTGGGCTCGTAGGTAAAGGAATATAGCGGCCTGGCTGCGAAGAAAGAGGAGCCATCATCACCTGAGCGCGACTCCAGCAGTGGCCCAATCGCCCTGAAACGCTCTTTTCCATGGATGTCCTTGTCGCGTGAGGCGAAAAAGCCAAGATCAAATGCGGGCAGAGCGAATGCGCTGGATGATAAGGAAAATGCAAGGACCAGCAGCAATATGGCTCTAAGCCGAAACGTGGCAGATTGCGCCAGCCCGTCAGCTGCCGCGTTGCTGGCGGAAGGCGTCCCGAATTGTGCTTTCCTATTCTTAATCACCATTTGGTGCATCCCATTCCCCTGCGCCATATCTGCGTTAACGTCAATATCCATTAGCTATTCAAACAATAACCAGCTGCCGGTTTTGATGAATCGTTCCGGCTAAGATAGGGAGAAATGCTCTTCATGATATCTGAGGATCTCTGAATCGCGCCGAAATATTGAGCTTATAAGGGCTGCACGCACCCACATGCCGTTTCGCATCTGTCGCCAGTAGACCGCACGAGGATCATGATCAACGTCTGTGGATATCTCATCCCTTCGCGGCAATGGATGCATTATCACAGCATCAGGCTTCATGATGTCAAGGTGGCGTACGGCGAACTTGTACTTTGATGTATCTATCTTTGTGCTCGCGCCCTGCTCAGAATCCCATTCGTCTTGGATTCGAGTCATGTAGATCGCGTCGACCTCTGGAATTAGTGCATCGAAATCGTATCTCACCTCGCATTCCGTTCCTGCCTCCTTCAACATGGCGAGAACATCTTCTCCGATCTGCAGCGGTTCCGGTGCGACGAAATAGAGCTTCACGTTGCTGTAGTTAGTCAGAAGGTATGAGAGCGATCTTACAGTACGGCCACGTGCGAGGTCGCCAACAAACATGATTTTCTTGGAATCGATGCCGTCGCGTTTTTCGAAGCTCCTCTGCAGTGTATAGATGTCAAGCAGCGCCTGTGTGGGATGTTGGTCCTTGCCGGACCCCGCATTGATAATGGGGACAGGTCGTTCGGATTGTGAAAGCACCCACGCCATACGCTCTGCCAGACCTCCGATCTTGGAGCGCATGATTATTACATCGAAATAGGAACTGAAGGTCCGGACTGAATCTTCCTGTGTTTCGCCCTTGCATTCACTTGAGGTAGCGGTATCACGGACTTCGCCAATCTGTATACCGAGGATCTGGCAGGCAGCGCAAAATGACAGGAAGGTTCTTGTGCTGGGCTGAGTGAAGTAGAGCATTGCCCGTCTGTGCGCCAGCATGCTGCCGAGGAACTTCATCCCGGCTTCTGATTTGGCTATGCGCCTGATAGCGGTTGCCAGGTTGCCGAGCACCTCAAGCCTGTTCCGGTTGAACTGCTGTGCCAGCAGCACGTGGAATTCACGGCCTTCGGCCATCAACAAAGCTGCTTTTTCCTGGATAGACAGATCAACAAATGCGGGCCACTCTAACCCGCTTATTCCCCTGTCGTGTAATTGACTCACGTTCTACCTCCGTTAGCTTCCCAATGTTGCCACCATCAATGCCTTGATGGAGTGGACCCGGTTTTCCGCCTGATCAAATACTTTCGAGTAAGAAGCCTCAAAAACTTCATCGGTAACTTCAAGTGCGCCTGTTTGAGCGGTTGCCTCGGTATTGTTGTCGTGGAAAGCGGGCAGACAATGCAGGAATATCAGTTCGTTTGATTTCATTGTGCCAGCCTGTTCGATCATGTCCTCGTTTACACAATAGGGTCGCAGCATTTCGATGCGCTGTTCCATCACGGATTCTTCGCCCATTGAAGCCCATACATCTGTGTAGATTACGTTGGTGCCACGCACACCGTCAGCCACAGAGCTCGTCACGCGTATGGATCCACCGTTTCGTTCGGCCGCTCTTTTGGCATTTTTCAGAAGCTCTTCATCTGGCAGCAGTTCTTCCGGGGTGCAATTCACGAAGTTGATCCCTGTTTTTGCGCATGCGGCCATAAGTGAGTTAGCAACATTGTTCCGACCATCGCCGACATATGTGACATTAATCCCCCGCAATTGCCCGAAGTTTTCCCTGATGGTCATGAGGTCGGCAAGTGCCTGGGTGGGATGGTGATCGTCCGTCAGTGCATTCCAGACAGGGACGCCTGAAAATCGCTTAAAATCGGCAGCCCTGCTGTGCTCGTAACCACGGAAAGCGATCGCGTCAAACATCCTGCCTAGAACACGGGCTGTATCCTTGACAGATTCCTTCTTGCCAAGGTGTATTTCCCCACCTCGTAAGTATTCCGTGTTGGCGCCCTCCTCTGCTGCAGCAACCGCGAATGCACAACGTGTCCTGGTCGAGAGTTTTTCGAATATGAGTGCAACGGTCCTGCCGGCCAGGCGTTGCTCGGATTTGCCTGCTTTTCTGTGCGTTTTGAGTTCTGCCGCCAGCTTGATGAGTGAGAAGAGTTCACCGTCCGAAAGATCGTTTATGGTAAGCAGGCTTCTGCCCGACATTCCTTTGGTGTTGATCATCCCCGAATACCTTTCCCCTCGCTAAAGCTTCTTGTATTCCAGCGATACTACACAAAAGCGTCGGCATATCAAATACCGTTTTTTTGTACAGGAGAGCAATTCTTGAACCTGCAGACATGAAAAAGGCAGCTCGCTCTTTACCTTTGTTCCAACATTCTGCTTAAATCATGCAACCCAATAAGGAGTCATGTTCATGAAAGCCAAGCCGGAATGCATTGTCTGCGCTTACCGCCAGGCGCTGAACGCAGCAGGGGTCGTTTCAGACGACCCCGCTTTTCACTGTAATGTGCTCGATTGCATGACAGAGGTCATGAATGGTGTATCCCTTGAGCAGACACCCGCTGCGCTTTCGAAATCAGCCTATAGGATCGTTTGTCAAGAGGGAGGCGTCAGTGATCCCTATCTTGAGGAGAAGAAAAGAACGGGTGCGATCGCCATGGGAATGTTGCCCCAATTGAGGGCATTGCTGGCAGATGCCGAGGATCCACTTGAATTCGTACTTCATGCTGCGGTTGCCGGAAATGTGATAGATCTGGGTATAGCCGCTACCAACAGGGACAATATTGAACCGGAGATCCTTGAGATAATGCGCAATGATTTTGCGGTCAGTGCGATTGACCGCTTCCGCAAGGAAATTCGGCCGGGCGCAAAACTTCTGTATCTCGGCGACAACGCCGGCGAGATACTGTTCGATCGATTACTTGTCGAGTTCCTGCTCAAGAATGACGTTGAAGTGATGTTTACAGTCAAGTCCGGCCCCATAATTAATGATGCTACGCTCGAAGATGCAGAATCTGCCGGCATTGCAGATCTTGTTCCTGTTATTGAGACCGGTTCGGATGATATCGGGGTCTGTTGGAATAACGTCTCTGCCGAGTTCCTGTCGGCCTTCCAGAACGCTGATGTGGTCCTCTCCAAGGGACAGGGCAATTTTGAGACCTGTGACGATCGGCCGGAGAACATCTACTTCCTTCTCAAGGCCAAATGTGCCGTTGTTGCGCTCGAGTTGGGCGTGGAACTAGGAGATATAGCCTTCAAATGCCTTCACCGGTAGCTCACAGCATTATTGGGTTGTCAACGGTCCTGGGTTGGCTGATTCCTGCAGGTCAGACACCGAGATCATTGTTGGCTGCGGCATGGAATTACAGGCTGGCCCTGCTCGGTGCTGTGCTTCTGGCCAATATGCCCGACATAGATTACCTTATCGGAATCCCGCTGGGGAATCTCAATGTTGGACATCACCTTCACGTCCACAGCATTGGTTGGGTGTTTCTTGTGGCGATCGCAGCATGGATTATCCTTCGCAGAAGATATCCTGGCAGCGCACTGGGACTCTTTGTGCTGTTGATCCTGCTGATCGGTGGGCATCTGCTGGCTGATGTTCTTACGGCCGATTGTTCATACCCCAGGGGTATGATGTTGTTCTGGCCATTCTCTGACTCCTTTTTCTATTGGCCCGATGTGACAGTTTTTCCGAATCTATCCAAGGACAGTTTCGCAAACCTCTTCAGCCTCCACAATTTCAGAGCTGTTCTCTTCGAGGCTTTGGTCACCCTGCCTTTATTGGTGCTGGTGCTGCTGAGGAAATGTTTGCAATGTCCGCCGAATGCCGAAGTTGATCGTGAGAACAGTGGCTGAATTGGAGATTCGTGAAGGAAACGCGTTTTCTGCTTTCAGATAAGATGCCGCCGCAGTAGACTCTCGATCCATTATGAATGATGAGAAGATAGACGAACTTGTGATTATTGCAGGGAGAGGTGCCTATCCCCGCATCCTTGCAGAATCAGCGAGGAAGCAGGGCGTGCAGAAACTGCGTGCAGTAGCTTTCAAGAAGGAAACGGATCCTGTCATAGCAGATTGCGTTGATGCAGTAGACTGGGTGACACTGGGGCAGTTTCAGCGAATGCTCGATGCGCTCGAGTCATGTGGAATCAAGTCAGCTGTGATGGTTGGCCAGATTACCCCCACCCATTTGTTTCGGGTCAAGCTCGACAGCAAAATATTAAAGCTTCTGGCCGGGCTCAAGGAGCGGAACGCGGACACCATTTTTGGTGCGGTCGCAGAAGAACTACAGCAGATCGGTATCAGCCTGCTTCCCGCTTCATCCTTCATGGAGTCAACAATGCCTGAGCCGGGGGTTATGACGCAGCGTCAGCCTGCGCCAAGCGAAATTAACGACCTACAGCTGGGCCTGAGAGTTGCCTCCGCTACAAGCGAACTGAATGTCGGGCAAACAGTTGTTGTAAAGCAGGGCACGATTCTTGCCGTCGAAGCCTTTGATGGAACGGATGCTACCATCAAGCGAGCGGCAAAACTCGGCGGTGATTCGATCGTGGTCGTCAAGATAGCCGGGCGTGGTCACGACATGAGGTTCGATATTCCCATTGTCGGCACCAGGACAATTAAGCTGTTGGTCAAACTGAAGGCCACAGTTCTCGCCGTTGAGGCACGAAAGACAATTTTCCTTGAGAAAGAAGAAATCGTCAGGCGCGCAGATAGCGCAGGGATCTGCATCACTGCTGTAGAAATGAAAGGGCAGGCCACGTAAATGTCAGAACGAAAGGTGAAAGTCGGTGTAGTTGGCGTGGGCGTTCTTGGTAAATTGCACGCGCGGATTTATTCGGAGTTGGAATCTGCGGATCTCGTGGGTGTCTACGATATAGACCAGGATAGCGCGGCGAAAGTGGCTTCGACATATGGCGCGAGCGTATTTGACGAGATAGACAGACTTGCCGATGAAGTCGAAGCGCTGAGCATTGCGGTTCCCAGCAACATGCATTGTGAAGTATCAACACGCCTCATGCAGGGGGGTATTCATCTTCTTGTTGAGAAGCCGATAGCCGATAACACTGCTGATGCAGAGAAGATGGTGAAGGCAGCCCAGGAGAAGGGCGTCATTCTGCAGGTGGGTCATGTCGAGCGATTCAATCCAGTGTTACAGTTTCTTGACGGCAACCTTGGCCAGCCCAGGTTCATAGAGGCGATCAGGCTGGCTTCCTATCCACAACCACGCGAGGGTGCCATGCCACGCGGAACAGAGGTCAGCGTTGTATTGGATCTCATGATTCATGACATCGAAGTGATACTTCACCTGGTCAAGTCGAAGGTCAAGGATGTGCGTGCCGTTGGTGTGCCTGTATTGAGCCCGACTGAAGATATTGCCAATACGCGGTTGCTTTTCGAGAACGGGTGTGTGGCGAATGTTACGGCCAGTCGTATCAGCCATGAGCGAATGCGAAAGATCAGGGTCTTCGAAAAGGACTCATATCTCTCCCTGGATTACCAGGGGCAGTCTGGTGAACTATACAAGAAGACAGCAAAAGGAATCATCCGAGAAGAAGTGCCCATCGAGAAAGAGGAGCCACTTGTTAACGAGCTGGCCTCGTTCGTTGATTGTGTCATGCATCGAGATGATCCCGTCGTATCGGGTGAGCACGCCTCTGATGCGCTCAGGCTCGCAACGGAAATATGCCAACACATTCGTGATGGTGGTTCATGACGGAAGCTCGAAAGCTGCTTATCATTGCCGGCGAAGTCTCGGGTGATATGCATGCCGCCAAGCTCCTGAAAGCGATCCGAGTGCGCGAACCGGGTGTGATTGCCTTTGGTGTCGGTGGTGAACACTTGAGAGCCGAGGGCATGGAGATTATCCATGATGCCCGGGAAATGGCCGTCGTTGGTGTCGCCGAAGTTTTCAAAAGATTCTTTTTCTTCAGGCGTGTATTCTTCAACCTGCTTGCAGTGATGCGCGAAAGAAAACCGGATGCGCTTATACTTGTTGACTACCCCGGTTTCAACCTGCGGTTTGCGGCAAGGGCAAAGGCCATGGGCTTCAAGGTCATCTACTACATATGTCCACAGGTATGGGCATGGAACAGATCCCGCATTCCAAAGATGGCCCGCATAATCGACAGACTTATCAGTATCTTTCCGTTTGAACCTGATGTCTTCAAGGGAACCGGACTCAAGGTGGATTTTGTTGGGCACCCACTTGTAGAGACTGCAGCTGATGCGATGTCTCAAGCGCCTGCAGACCTGCCATGGCAGGGAGAACCCAGGATAGCCCTGCTGCCCGGCAGCAGACCCGATGAGCTCAGTCGTCTTCTACCTGTATTCCTGGATGCCTCAGAGAAGATCGCTGCAAAACATAGCAAAGCCAGCTTCATCATAGCAGCACCGAACGACAGCATAGAGCTGCTTGCTCATGAGTTGCTGGCTCAGAGCGGGATAAATATCGGGCAATGCTCAGTCCTATCGGGCAAGACCCGCCAGGTCCTTCGACAGGCCGATGTCGCTATGGTCGCGTCGGGAACGGCAACACTTGAAGCGGCACTCATGCGGTGCCCCATGATTATCGCGTACAAAGTCGCTGCGCTTACCTATCTACTCGTGAAATCGCTGGTAAAGGTGAAGCACATAGGAATGGTCAACATCGTTGCCGACAAAGAACTATGCAGTGAATTTGTGCAGCACGATGCAACAGCGGAAAACATAGCTCCGGCCGTATTGGATCTACTCGTACAGTCAGAGAAGTCCAGGGTGGTCGCCGGCCTCGAGGAAGTAACACGCAGGTTAGGTGACCGCGGAGCACACGAGCGTGCTGCTGCGGTGGTTCTCGAAGAACTCAGCGCTTGACCGGTTCCTGCACTTGATCTATTGCTTTCAGTAGCCCACAAAAAGCGCAATCTGCCCTGTTGTTAAGACAGTAGTCCATGAAGATCTGGATCAACCCCTGTTGTCGCACGGTCGTCCTGTAAAGCGCAGGGTTATGATCAGATCCCAGTAACTGGAGTGAAGCCCTGTCAACAAGATGATTGCCCTTCTCGTCAGGCAGCAACTCCAGGAGGCTGTCAAGGGCATCTGCAGGGACGCGATCCGTCCCAGTTGCGAAAGGCACCACGACATTCACGAGAATGGAGGCCGCCCTACCCGCTCCGATCAGTGCGGAGTTCTTTTGTGTGGGCCTGCCGCCCATTGAAAGACGCCGTGACCAGTAACTTCCCGCACCTGCACTCACGAGATCGGTCATGATTCTGTCAATGAATGTGCGAGGTGTCTCGTCTGCTACAGGGCTGAATCTAGTAACGAGTGGTATATCATTGGTAAAGATATCTGCTGCGGCCATGAGCCTGCGTAATGGCTGGTTCTGTGGCCTGGTGGCACCCCTTGACCATGAACTTCTCTGCATCGATCTGTCAGCTAAAGACGATTCGTTCTGCCACCAGTAATCCCATAGCGAGCGCAGAAAGCTTCGTGTTGCCCCATCCCACTCCGCCTCTGCTTTACGAGGCAGGAGTCCCGCGGCACCGAGAAGCAGTGCATAAGTGCATAATATGTCACCCCCGCTCCTGTCCCGGAGTTCAGCTAACGGAATGACCTCTGCAAGACGGATCATGGGCTTCCTGTTCCTACTGTAGCCGAGAGCCGACATGATTCCTCGGTAGAGAACCTGCTCATCTGCGTTCTTTCCTGCGTCGAGTCGCATGCGGTCAGATTTTTCAAGGATACGCACTCTGCCCGCCGCATCCAGTAGTAGTCCAGCATCACGGCCTGGCAATGTGACGAATTTCTGTATGCAGGGTGCCGGTTGTTTGCATGCCGCATGCGGATAGTCTGTGATATCAATGCTTTCGAAAGAGAACGAAGAATCACCTGTGAGCGCCGGTTCAAGTGGGATTTGAAGAATCTTCGGATCCATCTGAAAAGGCGCACCTGCCGCTTTTGAGGAGTAGTAGACATGCGCTACAAGATTCTTGTATGCCGGATCGCCGCTGTGGCCATGGCGCACCCAATCGAATGGGTCAACGTGAATTTCCACATCGCCCTTGAGTATCCTGTTATCTGGTTGAACTGCAAGAGTGGCGTCCAGAAAATCCGGGCCAGCTCCATGATTCCAGCTCCCGGGATTCTTGACGACCACGGACTCTCCCGTTAATGCGGCGAGCTGGGATGGCCTGTAGTCCGCATCATACCAGATACATTGAAGATGACGTTCCCGGAATGGGAAGTCCGATGCGCCATGATATAATTTCTTCATATCGTTGAATTACACTAGCAGGTCACCCGTCACAAAACTGCGGACGTGCTGTTGACTCTTGGCGCGAATAAGTCATAATACCTCTAAATATTGCTGCTAGCAAAGCCTTTCTGCGTGATTGAACAAGATAGATGATAAAAGTAACCCATCTTACGAAACGATTTGGCAAGACGACGGCCGTGAGCGATCTTTCTTTTGAGGTCGGCAAGGGTGAAATTGTGGGGTTGCTTGGGTCAAACGGCGCGGGTAAGACTACCACATTGCGGATCCTGGCCTGTTACCTGCCTGCCACGGGCGGGAATGTGACCATTGGCGGACACGATGTATTCACCGATTCGATGGCTGTTAGGAAGATAGTGGGCTATCTTCCGGAAGGAGTGCCTCTGTACCCGGAAATGAGGGTGATCGAGCACTTGCGATTCACGGCTCGCATAAAAGGTATCCATTCGAGAAAAGAACGAAGCGAGCGAATCCATGACGTGATTTCTGCTTGCTGTCTGAACGATGTTGAGCATCGTCTTGTCGGGCAACTTTCCAAGGGATACAGACGCAGGGTTGCTCTTGCAGCATGCCTGGTCAACAAGCCTGAAATTCTCATACTTGATGAGCCGACGCTTGGTCTTGATCCTGCCCAGCGCAGGCAATTCTGGGCGCTCTTGAGAAATCTGAGTCATCCCCACACCGTACTTCTTTCGACTCACCTGCTTTCCGAGGTTGAGAATGTCTGCCAGCGGGTGCTTATAATGAACAAAGGCAGAGTCGTGGCATCTGACAGTCCTCGTAACCTGGCCGGGACTGTAACGGGCGGCAGGCGCCTCTCCGTTGAATTGCAGGCGCCGCGTGAAGCTGCGATGAAGCAGCTCCGTGCAATAAGCGGCGTTACCGGGCTTTCCTGTGAACCTCAAGGTGCATGGCACAAATTCCTCGTTGAAACTCAGTCCGGCAGCGATGTCCGGCAGCAGATCTTTGAGACTGTTGTAAACAACGATTGGTCGTTGCGCGAGATAAGGTCAGAGCATGGTACGCTCGAAGACGTCTTTGTTGCGGTGACGGAAGAGTCCGGGCTCGAATGAAGAATTTCCTTACAATCTGCTGCCGAGAACTGGCCCATCATTTCTTCTCGCCGCTCGCGTACCTGACGATCACCGTATTTATGGGAGTCACTGGCCTTGTCTTCTGGGGAGCCGTGAGGCAGACACTGGGTGAGCCTATCTCGCCCCAGCTGCTTCTGTTTCATCCCAGCCCGCTCTGGCTGATGATCATTGCGGTATCTGTCGCCATCACGATGCGTCTCATTGCAGAAGAGAAGCATACAGGAACAATTGAAGTCTTGCTGACATCACCTATTGATGAAGCAGCTATTGTGCTCGGAAAATTTGCAGGGGCCTTCTGCTTCTTCCTTGCTATCGTTGCTCCGACGGCGCTGTTCCTTGTTGTGCTGCGCTCATTCAGTGTTGGGCTGAACTCACCTGATCTTGGGAAGATCGCGGGTGGATACTTTTGCCTGATGCTCGTGGGTTCCTTTTATATTTCGGTGGGGCTCCTAGCATCAGCGCTTACACGTCGTCAGGTCATGGCTGCGGTGCTGAGTTTCTCGGCCATCATAGTGCTCTTCTTTGCTGGCTACTTTCATCACCTTTTTGATGAAGGTCCGATTCGATCCATATTGTTGTATATTTCGATAAGAGAGCATGTGAGCGATTTTTCAATGGGAATAATTGATTCGAGACCGGTTGTCTTCTACCTGTCAAGTACGGCACTGATGTTGTTCGTGGCGACTAGGGCAGTAGAAGCAAGGCGATGGAAGCAGTGAGCGCCTTTTTGAAGTCTGTATAGTTATGAGTGCTGCAAAAATAGATAGAAATGTAGCTGCGGGGATAAGGCGCCAACGTGTGAGGCGTCTGTTCCAGGGCATGAACGTCTTTGTGGCCCTCATCCTTGGCCTGGTCATAGTGCTTCTGCTCAACTATCTCGCTGCATGGCGCTATCTTCGCTTCGATGTCAGCCAGAAGAAGTACTACAATCTGTCCGAGAAGACAAAGGACCTACTCGAAACGATCAAGGCTGACCTCAAGATTTACGTGTTCTTTCCCGATCACTCTCAGGATGATGACCTCAACGAGCTGTACAATGACATGCGTAGCATCCTGAAGGAGTACAAATACACTGCGCTTCGAATGGATAACCTGGATCTTGCGATCGAGTACATTGATCCGAATCTGGACATGGATCTTGCGAAATGGCTCAGGACAAAGTACGAGATTTCAGAAGTCAATATAGTTGTGTTTGATGCTGGCGGCCGAACCCGTATCGTAAGAGCTGGTGATCTCGTCCAGTACGATTATCTCCCACTGCTCTCGGGCCGCAAGAGACGCAAAAGCAAGTTCCTGGGCGAGGAAGTGTTCTCTTCCACGATCCAGAGCATAACAAAGAGCGAAACACCGGTCGTCTATTTTCTGGCTGGCCACGGCGAGCGATCCGTACAGGATGCTCATCAGTATTCGGGCTATTCCGAGATAGCAAGGTATATACAGAGAGACAACATCGATGTCAGCTCGCTCTTGCTCGCACGTTCCGGGGCGATTCCTGAAGACTGCAGTGCGTTGGTCATCGCCGGACCCGACCAGCGCTTCTCAAAACCTGAGCTCACACTCATCAATAACTACCTTGATAGAAATGGGCGGTTGCTGCTTCTGATCGATCCTGCAGTATCCACCGGCCTGGAGGCGGTTGCGAACCGGTGGGATGTTGAATTGGGACGTGGCAATGTCGTTGAGCCTGTACAGGTTGAAATATCCGATGAGATCACTTTTCAACTCTCGATCGCTGACAGGGATCTGACGGTTCTGGATTATGGCCTGCATCAAATAACGGGTAAACTGAGAAATACCAGTACTACCTTCTGCATGCCTCGCCCACTGTTTGCTGCCGGGGTGAGTGCGACACAAACGGTAACGAGTGCGGATAAACCCGTAGTGAGCGTGCTCGCTTCCTGTACCGCTAAGGGGTGGGCGGAGGCTAATCTGGATGAGCAGCCACCCATGTTTGATCCGGCAGAAGATGTGGCTGGGCCGGTACCCGTGGCGCTGGCAGTAGAGAAAGGCTCCGGTGATGATATCCAGCTGGGACTCCATCCTACCCGTCTTGTTGTGATTGGTGATTCGGAGTTTGTTTCGAACAAGTCGTTGCTCAAAGGCGGAAATGTCGATTTCTTCATGAGCTCTCTCAACTGGCTTCTGGAGCGTGACCACATGTTGGGGATCGGGCCCAAGATTCCCGACCAGGTGGTGCTCACGATGAATCAGAATCAGTTGCTGGGATCGTTCGTCGTAATTGTCGGCGTACTCCCCGCATGCGCGGCCTTTCTGGGGTGCTTGGTCTGGTTGGTGAGGCGGAAATGAAGAGCACAACAACGATTAAGCTCCTCTCGGTAGCCTGTGTTCTTGCAATAGCCACGTGGGTTATCAGGACCGGGATTTCTTCATCCGGCCAGCTGGAAAGAACGCAGAAGCTGCTGCTTCGTAAGCCAACGGACATGCTGCTTTCCCTCAAAATCAGGAATGGCGATGTTTTGGTCAAGTGGTCGAAAAAGAAGGGCGAATGGACCATTACGGATCCCGTCACAGCCAGGGCTGATCTTGGCAAGCTGGAGAGAATACTCGCGGCACTGGATTCGCTGCCTAAGAAGGAAGTGATTTCTAAAATTGCGAGGAAGAAGCGAGAGCTGAGTCTCAAAGATTATGCATTGTCTGAGCCACGCGCAAGAATAGCTCTCGGATATCGACGGCACACAGAAGAATTGGATATAGGGGCCGGATCAATGCTGGACAACTCGCTCTATGTAAGATTCAGATCGAGCGATGACGTCATATCCACATCAACGAACATTCTCAACAGCCTGCCGGCTTCCCTGTCTGACATGAGGGATCGCCGACTATTTCACAGCAATGCAGAGCGAGTTATGAGGCTTGAGATCAAGAACAGGGCAGGCGGGTTCATACAGCTCGACAAGAAGGAAGGTCAGTGGCATCTTCTGCAACCTGTATCGGACAGAGCCTCAAACAATCGTGTTGTTGAGCTCCTCTCGATTCTGCATAGCCAGGAAATTACGCAGTTCGTAACTGATACTAATGCACATCTTGAACCCTATGGGCTCGGATCGGATGAAGCTGCCGTCGAAATCGCCATCTGGAGGCAGGACAAGAACTCTGCTACAAGGTTGATGCTGGGCAAAGAAATTGAATCGGGCGAACAGGTATACGCCAAGTTGCAGGGAACCGATTCTATCTATACGCTGAAGAGTGATATTGCGCGTTCCTTCCAGCTTGCTTCCGATAGTCTCAGGGATCGCAGGGTCTTTTCAGGCGCTGCCCACGATGTTGATTTCTGTGAAATCTCCCAGAATGACACCACTGTTGCACTTCGCAGGCAGGACGACTCCTGGCTTGTCGTCAAGCCGGCGCAGTGGCGGGCTGACAACGAAATCGCAGATGAACTGGTGGAGGCACTATTTGCTCTGAGGATAGAGTCGTTCGTAGAAGGCGCGCAAACCAACTTGGCACAATTCAACCTTGATATCCCTCTCTGTCGTCTGGAAGTAGGCTCGACGAACGCGCCGAAATCATATGCGGAGCTTATCATTGGGGGCATCATTCCGAAAAAGAAAACTGTGTATGCACAGTTTCGGGGTGCACCACGGGTTTTTGAAATATCGCTTAAGCCTATCGAGCAGCTAGGCCTGATACAACTCGATCCTCTCATTTACAGGGACAGGATCGTGCTGAGCATCTCACCTGACAGCGTGACAAGGATAAGCCGAACTAAGGATGGCGAAGCGCAGTCTGTGAAACGGAACGATAATGAGGAATGGGTGACCGAAGCCGACCCACCTGGGAAGGTCATATCATCAACAGTGGATGACGTGCTGCTCGGACTCGCACGACTGAAAACCGACCGAATTGTCGATAACGACGCACGGAATGCAGACCAATATGGGCTAGGTGAGCCCGGTAGCAGCCTTACAATCCTGTTGCGTGGCGAAGAAGGCCTGCAGAAGACGTTGTTGCTCGGGCATAAATACAGGACCGGTTCCCTCTATGCCATGATTAAGGGCCAGGACATGATTTTCCTCATTTCCGAAGAGACCGTAGAACCATTAATGAAGGATCTCATCGAATAATGCGGAAGAAGAGTTCACTGCTCAGGCGGCTGGTACGTGCCACCAAGGCAACCTGCTGGGGACTATTCATCATCTTTGTCGGTGGCACATTCTATGCCAGTACAGTGGGGTTCCCCGCTCCGCTAACTCGAAAGATCCTTGAGTCGGTCAATAGTGGATCCTTCATAATGGAGCTAGAGCGCCTGCGACTCAGGCTCCCGAACAAGGTTGTCTGTGACAACATAAAGTTGTATCGCAAGGGAGTTGTAGGTCCCCCGATAATTGATGCTGAAAAGGCCCTGGTTTCCCTCGTCCTTTTCTCAGGCGGTGAACGTAGTCTCTGGCTCCGGTCACTTACTCTTGAGAACGCCACCTTGTGTACGCCTATGGCAATGCATGGAAAGGATGAGGCCCATCCTGAGCCAGGTCTTCCGCTCGACCTTCATGTCAATCTCGTCGATTCTGTTGTGGACGGCGCCGATGTTCAGCAAGCCGCATGCAAACTCACGCAGGAAGGGCATGTGATCATCATTAAGGATGTAGATGTTACGTTGTCTGGTGACGACGGGGCATTCTGGGGTGATGTGCGTTATAACCGGCTGACCTCTGATCTTTCGGGTTCGGTCGAGATGAAGCTGATCCCTGACGCAATGCAATCGACCTTGCGCATGCACGGGTTCACCGGACTCAGTCGCACCCTGCGAAGATTCGGGTTTCGTGACGACTGCATGGATGCGGATCTGAGCATCAAGGCTCTTTTGGCAGATGAATCAACTTGGAATGTTGAAGGCCAGGTCACACTTCCTGAATGCACATATCGTGGTGTGAAGATATTGTACGGCAAGTGCGACATGTCTTACGCATACAGTGCAACGAATTCATTGTTGACCATTGCCCATGCCACGGCCTTCAGGGATGAAGGTGTTATGAGGGCGCACCTAGTCTACAACTTCACGCAGGATGCACTGAGTTTTGTTGCTCATTCGACGGCCGATCCCAAGGCCGTTGCGCAGATAATCGGGCCCACAGTTCATGGGGTCATATCCCATTTCGATTTCAACGGGTCAAGTAGTATCTCAGGGGAAGGCATGATCCATTTTTCAGAGCCCTCGAAGAACAGGGCAGATTTCATTGTGCGTGGCACAAAAATCGGCATGGCTCCAGTCATTACCGATGAATGCTCTTTCAATGCCAGCATCATGGGTGAGATCTATTCCATCTATAATGTCAAGGGTGCCCTGCATGCGGGCACTGTCGAAGGGAGTGCAAGATTCTTTCCTGACCCGGCATCGAGCAACATGAGCTATCATGTCGCTGCTACTGTGAGTGCCGTTGACCTGCGCAAACTTATAGGACAGATAAGATCAGCGGAGTCAGAGGACTATGAGGGCAAGGTGTCCGGCAGGATAGAACTCACCGGGCTACTGGTCGAGGATCTCCTCGGGACTACCGAGGGTTCGGGCAAGATATCGATATCGGACGGAAAACTATACAGAATCCCCCTGTTTGGCGGTCTTTCTGAATTACTGACAAAGATAGTGCCCGGCCTCGATTTTGTGTTGCACCAGACAGATGCTAGGGCGGAGTTCAGGATCAACAACGGAAGGGTCAGGATAGGTTCCGGTGATTCACACATTGAAGGCAGGGTCTTCAGTCTGACCGGCCGGGGTAGCTACTATTTCGATCAACGCCTGGATTTCTACGTTCAGGCGAAGCTGTTGAAAAGCCATACAATTGCAGGAAAGATCTTTGGCAAAATCGTATGGCCGATAAGCAAGCTCTTTGAGTTCAGGTTGAAAGGCACTGTTTCAGCTCCGGAATGGTACCTCATTAATTTCTCAAGCGACCTGCTGAAGAAACTCAACATATTCGCGAAGAAATCACCTGATGAGCTGCCATCAGATGATGACAAAGCGGATGAGAAAGAGTAAAGCCCCTACTCCGCCAGCGACCCCATGGGATCCCAGGGCGGCAAGATCCGAGGTTTGAGGTTGATTGCTTTCTGCAGCTTTGCAGGCAAAAGTGTTTTTTTGACCGCGATCTCGAACATGAACTCATTGAACCATTCGTCCGTCATTGAGATGAATCCCTTGTGGCACTGATCCTTACCCCAACTGTTTTCTATTCGCCAGCGCCTTGTCTTGCCGCTCTTGATGTCCACACCCGTAAAGAGCATGGCATGGGTCATTTTTGTGTCGCCGTAGAGCAGTCTCCGGCTTTTGTTCATTTCGAACGCATCGCCGTAGACGCTTTCATAATCGAGAAGGCGCAGGTCCTGGATCCCCAGCTTCCTGTCGAACTGCTGACCAACATCACAGCCCATCCAGACGGGTTCTCCTGCCTGCAGTGATTTCACTGCCATTTTCTTCATAATCTCGATATCAACATTGAGGTATCGGACAATCTCGCCACCAACAATGTTGCCGAGACGTTTTACAGTATATGTCCTGCCGTAAGGATTGGAGGGGCGCGGATCGTTTACTAAACAGGCATAGTTCTTCAGGCGCAGAGGACAGTAGCGCTGCACGAACTGCCTGGGAGTCATCTCGCCAGCGCGCGTGAACTTACGCTTCTTGTCCATCCATTGCCAGGTGAAACTGCTGGGCGGATTGCCCAGGTTGACTCTGAGAATCGCATTGATCGTTCTCAGTACATGGAGTTTATGCGAACCCAGCTTATCGTTCGTGGCGCCCTTCCCATGAAGATCCCTGATCTCAAATGCGCCCGCGCGGAGTCGCTTCTGCAATGCCCGATTCATCGCGCCTGTGTTACTCGAGCCGGCCGTCTCCGGCATTGCAGATTTGGGAACTGCACCATACTTCTCTATGAGATTGACGAACATGTTCCACTGCCCACCGTCACTGATGGGTTCATTGAGCAGGAACGCTACCTCGCGATCGTCAGTATCCATGTCAACGGTATCGATGATGGCTTCGAGAAAGTAGTTAGCCTTTTCAAACTTGTCCCAGAACATTGCATAGTTCTGACTGAACTCGAAGTTCTCGAGCCTTAGCCTCTTCATGGCAGATGAACGCATAAGGTTCAGGCCGGCAAAGAGCCAGCACCTGCCTGATTTTTCCTGTGCAGTGACCTGCCACTTGTCAAGCTGCAGGGAAAAGGAATGATCCGTCTCGAATATGGCATCGCGGCTCTTCAGGATCTTGTCTGCACCCACTTCGGTTGCTGCGTTCTGTGCGAGTCTTGCCTGCGCGTTGCGCATGAAGCCCTTCTCAAATTCAGAGATGATCTTTGCTGTCAGGATTCGATATTTCCTGCGCTGCTTGGGGGGCCTGCGTGACATGTGAACCTCCGTACTTGTTGAAAAGATATAGAGTGTCGCTTTTCGAGCAGATGCTGTCAAAGGAATTTCGCACGACAAAAGCTAACGTGAGAGCCCTCTTCTTTTGACATGTGCCACCGCTTTCTGCTACAGACTCATGGTCGATACGTTCTAACCGGAATAAGAATGAAGATCCATATACGTACTTACGGCTGCCAGATGAATGAGCGTGATAGTGAAGCCCTCGCGGCGCTTCTTGTCCGGGCAGGTCACGAGCTGGTTGACAATGAACCCTCTGCCGATGCCATCATTGTTAACACCTGCAGTGTGCGCCAGAAGGCTGAGCATAAAGCGCTGGGCAAGTTGGGACGTATCGTGGCAGCCGGGCGCGGACAGGATGGTCCTGTCGTAGGTGCTGTTGGATGCATGGTCCAGCGGATGGGCAGTGACATCTTCAAGAAACTGCCCGATCTTGATTTCGCCCTTGGCACAGGACAATTGCATTCATTGCCATCAGTCCTCGAGCAGGCGACTGGCAGAGCCAATCACTACCTGGATACATCGCTTGAGAATGTATCGGAATCAATGGTCAGCATGGACGGGCATGTGAATTCGGGTGTCTCGGCTTTCGTAAACATACTCAGGGGCTGTAACCGGCGTTGCACATATTGCATTGTGCCCGAGGTGAGAGGCCCCGAGCAGAGTCGACCGGCGCTGGACATTATCTCCGAGTCGAAAGCTCTTGTCGAAAAGGGCGTGAAAGAGATAACGCTTCTCGGACAAAGCGTGATGTCGTATGGCAGGACAAATGATGCCTGGCCGTTGGACCACGTTTCGCGTGAATCACTCGTGGAACCCTTCCCTAGGTTGCTGGAAGCGATGAGCAGCATTGAGGGGCTTGAAAGGATACGCTTCACTTCCGGCCATCCTTCCGGTTGCACGGCTGAGCTGGTGCATGCTTACGAAGCATTCCCCGCTATATGCGATCATCTTCATCTTCCCCTGCAATCGGGATCAGATCGAATCCTGGAGATGATGAAGCGACAATATAGCACAGAAGACTATCGCCGTGTCGTCACCGCCTTGCGTGAAGTGCGCCCTCAGATCGCGCTTAGCACGGACATAATTGTGGGATTCCCGACAGAATCAGAGAGTGATTTCGATGCCACCAGCGATTTCATGGAGGAGATGACGTACGATAATTCCTTCATTTTCAAGTATTCGCCAAGGCCCAACACTGCTGCGCTGAAATGGGGAGATGATGTGAGTTCAGAGGAGAAACTACGTCGCAACCACGAACTCCTGGAGGCGCAGGATGCGCGGAGCCAGCAGATAAATAAAAAGCTTGTTGGGCTGGAGATGGAAATTCTGGTAGAAGGTGTAAGTCGCAGAAACAAGAAGTCGGATCGTAGCCATGTCGTTCTGT
>JAUXFM010000186.1 GCA_030622955.1 Lentisphaerales bacterium | reverse complement strand
ATTGACTGCTCAAGCGCTATCATATCAGCTGAGCCTGAACGCACGTTGCCAATCTCTTCTTTAAGGTAATCGCACTGCACGTCTACAACAACAACGTCCGCCAGCTTCAAGGCGTCGTAAGTATAGGTAGCAGTAAGAGTCTTCTTCTCTTTCACACAGCGAGTGATTAACTCCTCGACCTCCGGATCCTCTGCCTTGATCGGGCATTCGCCTCGATTCAACAGAGGGATCTTCCAATAGCTACGCGTGCTCGGACGCTGCATGCCGATCACGAATTTGCCCGGCTCGTCCTTCTCGTTGGTCGAATCGGCAACAACTGCGGCCATGACCGCACCGACAAAGCCAACTCCCACAACAACGACGATCTCGCGGCCTTTTTCGCGCTCGGCATCAGCAATCTTCTTGAGGCGTTCAAATTCCGCTTTGTATTCATCTTGCGAGGGCAACTCGAACTTCTCG
Organism: Lentisphaerales bacterium; assembly: GCA_030622955.1. GTDB lineage: Bacteria > Verrucomicrobiota > Kiritimatiellia > JAUXFM01 > JAUXFM01 > JAUXFM01. Next base: position 2,760 of record JAUXFM010000186.1, on the reverse strand, counting down.
CCCGACGGACTTATTGAAAACTGTTCTTTGCTCATCTATGACTTCTCCAATTCCATGCCTCGCGGCGAGTTATTTCAACATCTTGACAATGAAACCATCCCAAATAGTCTCGGACTTCTTCTGAAAATCCAGAATGCCTCTCAATTTCTGCCGCACAAATTCCTGCTCTTCTGTCAGATCCGCGTTCTTCTTCCCGCTCGCAGACAGCTCCTTCTCCACATCACCGAGAAGTGCCGATGATATCTCCATTCTCTTGCCAATCAAGTCTACGATTGCATTCTTTATGATCTTGCCGAACGTATCGCGTGAACGATAATAATCTTTTCGGTCTCCTTTGACCCATATTTTCTCCAAACCGCCCCACTGTTCGAGCTGGCGCACGCCCATGCTCGCGCTGCCTTTACTGATCCCGAGCCCCTTGGTCAGGTCATCAAGTGACTGTGGCTCAATGCTGAAATACACATGGGCATAGATCTGGCCTGTCACGCGACCTATCCCTAACGACTGCGAGGTATGTCCCGCAGCCTGTATGATGCGCTGAACGAGTTCCTCGCTTGAGACACCTTCTGTTTCATCGAGAACCATGGTCTCGTTGGCTTCACCATTCTTCCGCTTTCTTCCCATCAGTCTTCTCCCTTCTCAATCTCAACACAAATTGCTTTTCTGATAGAAATGCTTATTCCTATCCCCACAAGCGCACCCATCAACCAACCCGTTGCGGGCATACGGAGATTAAAGTCACCGAGTGAATGAAAAGCCAGCGCCACTGCTGTAAAAATGATTCCAACCAATATCGAATAATCCCGATCCGTCATTCCGAGCGCCTGCCAACCAGCTGCCTTGCAGATGCGTGATTCGTCCCTGATCCCCCTCAACATAGTCATAAGAACCAGTGTCGTTGGCAGCATGAACAGGAAAAAACCAACAACCCCGTATTCCTCAAGCAGTTGCACCCAATCGCTGTGTACAACGTAAGAATGGAAATGACGATTCACGTGAGTCGGCCATTTGCCGCTTTCCCGGTCGCCATCCTCGCTGGCCGCAAAGAAGAACCAGAGATGCTTGTGCATGCCCGGCCCTATCCCGAACCAGGGACTCATCTTCCAGGCCCGCAGCGCGCCGGAAACCATCTGGTACCGTGTCGTCTTCTCTACATGGGCAGCAACATCATCCACAATTTCACGGGATGACCTGCCATCAATATTATCCTTGATGAAATAGCTTCTGAAGCGCATGGAATAGGAGCTGTTCGATGACCAGAGGACAAGTATCGCGGCCAATAATAGCAGCATCATTCCGCCCCTGAGTCGCCAGCGAACGGCCGGGCGCCACTGTGCCAGGCCCCAGATCATCGCAGCCACCATCACAACCAGCAGTGTCAGCCCACCGCCCCGTGACTTACTCAGCACAACGCCGACAACTCCAATCGCTGCCAGCGGAAGAACTGCGATTTTTCTGCGCAGGCCAGTGCCCCGCGTCATCAGGATCCCAAGAGCAAGACAAAATGCGATTTCCATGATGCCTGCAAAGTGATCCGGGCAGAAATACGATCCTGTGGCCCTATTCTCGATAAGATACTGCGCATAGCCCTGCTTCCACATCACCCAGGCGCTTTTGAAGAAGACATGGTTCAAGATGCCATAGAGCCCGAGTGCGTAGAGATCCACGATTATCAGAAAAGAAAGAAAGCGGAGCTGGCGTTTCCCGCACCCGAGCAGGACCTGGAACGCAACGAGCACCGGCATGAAGACCAGCAGAAATCCTCTCTCGGCATCCATGTACACATCTGCCTGCAACGCACGAACAAACGCATAGGCAAGGAAGGGCAGGCAGGAAAGTGCGGTCCAGGCAAGGAGACGATTTCTGCCGGAATTGCCTTGTGGAAGTTGAGCGCGGCAGACGCATAATCTAAGCGCAAACAACAAGGTGGCGAAGAAGAGCGCCACCGCGAACGGCCAGAACCAACACATCTCCCACGCACCGAATAACCAGGGCGCCAGAGCGACCACGACACAAAGAAAGAAGAAGGAGAGTGCCGACAGAAATGATTCGAGAAACGTCATGAAAATGGGGATTTCGACAGGTTATGGGCACACTCCGTGCCCGTCGATTATGCAGGAGAATCAACTCCGACATGTCGATTCAGCGTTCAATTCGTTTTGAACGTAGCAAAAGACAGGCTTGAAGTCAACGAAAGAAATACGAGCGCCTCTGTGAGTGTCGTGACGCGAGCGTCTCGGGAATGAATATACCTGCCCGCCATGGAACCACTTACGACAGTCGGAACAGTGTTTTGCAATGCCTATGAGTAAACAGAGAGGCAAGAATGATAAGTGAATGGTAAACAGCCAGAACCACTCATACTGGAGACGCCCTACCCAACCGCATTGCGGACCTGTTCGTCGACCCAGGGCTAGGTGCGACGGATTCCCTCCTCCAAGAAGATCGTTGCTTTCCATTCAGTTTGATCTACTAAGGGACACACAATATATCCCACAGCCACGCTCCGCCATCCACACAAGGCCTTCTCCGCTCTATGCTGGCGGCTTTCTACACCCGATGAACGCAGCCTGAGTGCTCTTGGTGTCGAGCATCATGCCCCCAAAGCACATCACGGGCACAGTTCACCCGTGATCGGCTCAAACTGGGAGTTTCATTCCTGCGGGATCAGTTCAGAGGAAGCGAGATTACTTCAAGCCTGAGATCTCTCATCGTGCACAACCCACCCCATTGCCCACGTCGCATCGGACGCGCACCGGT